>NZ_JBFABB010000098.1:0-27676 GCF_040640035.1 Micromonospora sp. NPDC023633
GTTTTTTATACACACAGCTAATAATTTCTTAATTTCCCTCACACCTTCTGCTATTATCACGTCCAGGTATCACAACACTCTCTCAGGCGTCGGCGCGCGGCTCCAGCCGGATGGAGACGGAGTTGACGCAGTGCCGGGTGTCCTTCGGGGTGAAGCCCTCGCCCCGGAAGACGTGCCCGAGGTGGCTGTCGCACCGGGCACAGCGGATCTCGGTGCGGGCCATGCCGAGGCTGCGGTCCTCGATCTCCTTGACCGCGCCGGGGATCGCGTCGTCGAAGCTGGGCCACCCGCAGTGCGAGTCGAACTTCGTGTCGCTGGGGTAGAGCTGCGCGCCGCAGGCCCGGCAGTGGTAGGTCCCCGGCGTCTTCGTGTCGACGTACTCGCCGGTCCACGGGCGCTCGGTGCCGGCCTCCCGCAGCACCCGGAACTCCTCCGGGCTGAGCCGGACCCGCCACTCTTCCTCGGTACGGGGCAGTTCACTCTCGTCAAGACTCACCCGCCAACGGTACGCCGGACGTCGGGGGTGTGGCATATGGTCGCGCAATGGGTGGCACGAAGGCCGCAGCCGAACAGATCGAGGTGGCCGGGCGCGACGTCCGGCTGACCAGCCCCGACCGGGTGATCTTTCCGCAGCGCGGCTTCACCAAGGCCGACGTCTTCCACTACTACCTCGCGGTGGGTGACGGCATCATGCGCGCTCTGCGCGGCCGTCCCACCACGTTGCAGCGCTTCCCCGAGGGCATCGAGGGGGAGGCGTTCTTCCAGAAGCGGGTGCCCACGCGGGGCGTGCCGCCGTGGGTGGAGACGGCCACCATCAGCTTCCCGAGCGGTCGCAGCGCGGCCGAGCTCTGCCCGGCCGACCTGGCCCACGTGGCGTGGGCCGCCCAGATGGGCACCATCGTGTTCCACCCGTGGCCCGTGCGCGCCGCCGACGTCGACCGCCCCGACGAGCTACGCATCGACCTCGACCCGCAGCCCGGCACCGACTTCGCCGACGCGGCCTCCGCCGCCGGGGAGCTGCGCGGGCTTCTCGACGAGCTGGGCGCCACCGGCTGGCCGAAGACCTCCGGCGGCCGTGGCGTGCACGTCTACCTGCGGATCGCGCCGCGCTGGACGTTCACCGAGGTGCGCCGGGCCACCATCGCGCTGGCCCGCGAGCTGGAGCGGCGCCGGCCGGAGCTGGTGACCACCGCCTGGTGGAAGGAGCAGCGGGGCGAGCGCGTCTTCGTCGACTACAACCAGATGGCCCGCGACCGCACGATCGCCTGCGCGTACTCGCTGCGGGCCAACGCCCGGGCCACCGTGTCCACCCCGGTCACCTGGGACGAGCTGCCCGACGTCGAGCCGGACGACTTCGACCTGCGCACCGTCCCGGCCCGGCTGGCCGAGCGCGGCGACGCGCACGCCGGCATCGACGACACCGCGTGGGACATCAGCCCGCTGCTGGAGTGGGCCGACCGGGACGCCGCCACCGGTCAGGGCGACATGCCCTACCCGCCGGACCACCCGAAGATGCCCGGCGAGCCGAAGCGCGTGCAGCCCTCCAAGGACCGCGACCGCCCCCGCTGACCGGCCCGTCCCGCGGGGGCGTCGCCGTCCCGCCCGACGCGCCCGCGCCGTCACCGCCGGTCGCCGTACGCCTCCACCGCCTCCTTGGCCGAGCGCAGGTCCGCGCCGGTCGCCCTGCGGTACGCGGCGATCGCCTTGATCTTGTCGCCCCGGGCCAGGTGCCGCCCCACCTCCGGCGGCACGGGCGAGGCGTCCACCACGCCCAGGTGGTCCATCACCAGCCGGAGCCGGCGCTCGATCTCGGCGAGCCGGTACGCGGTCCGCGCCTGCTCGGCCCTGCCCGGCAACTGGGCGGCGAGCAGCGCGACGACGGCCACCATCGCGACGGTGAGGGCGATCTCCATCCGGCGATCGAAGCACACCCGCGCCATCCCGCCGCCCTCGCCCGGTCCACCGGCAAGACGCCGGCGCTGTCGGATAACGATCAAGTAACGGCCGCGAACCTTTCCCGGCCCGTCGCCGCTCTCCCTGATCGTCGGCCCGACTCCGGGCCAGGGGAGGGCGTCGGATGAAGCTGGTGTGGAGGCGGGCCCGCGAGGCGCGGGGGCTGCTGCTCGCCGCGGTGGTCGCGGCCCTGGTGGCGGTCGCGTTGGTCACCGGGCTGTCCGACTACAACCGGCGGGCCGTCGAGGCCGGCCAGCGTGCGCTGCTCAGCGGGGCGTCGTTCGAGGAACGCAGCCTCCTGGTGAGCGGCGCGGCCGGCCGGGACGCGGCCGAGTTCGCCACCCGGGACCGGGCGGTCCGCGACGGGTTCGCCGCCGGGCTCGGCGGCACGCCGGTCACCGTGGGCGCCGCCCGGTACGGCGGAGGCCGCGAGCTGACCGGCGACCTCGGGCCCGTGGTCCCCGACGGCGACGACCCGGTCTTCGCCAGCCTGGCGACCCTCGACGACCTGCCCCGCCACGCCGAGCTGACCGGCGGCGCCTGGCCCACCCCGGGGGCCTCCCCGATGCAGGTCACGCTGCCCGAGAAGGTCGCCGGCGCGCTCGGGATGACCGCCGGCGACCGGGTGCCGATGCTGGACCGCCGGTCCGACGAGGCCAGCACGGTGGTGCTCGTGGGAACCTGGCGGCCCCGCGACCCGGCCGACCCGTACTGGCGGCTGGCACCCGGGGTCGGGGCCGGCGGCGTCGCGGACCCCGGCACCTCGTACGGGCCGTTCGTGCTGGACCCGGCGGACTTCGTCACCACCTATCCGGGCTCGGTGTCGGCGTCCTGGGTCGTCGAGCCGGACCTCGCGGCGGCGGCCGGTGCGGGCCGGCTGCCCGACGTGCGGCAGGCGCTCACCACGGCCCTCGCCGAGGTGCCCGAGGCGGCCGGGCTGGGCTCGTCCGGCCAGACCGTCACGGCGATCGACAGGCTCCTCGACCGCGTCACCCGGGCCGACCTGGTGGGTCGTTCCTCGCTGGCCACCCCGCTGCTGCTGATCGTCGTCCTCGGCGGGTACGCCCTGGTGCTCGTCGCCGCCCTGCTGCACGAGGACCGGCGGAGCCAGACCGCCCTGCTCCGGGCCCGGGGCGCCGCGCGGCGGCAACTGGCCGGCCTGGCGGCCCGGGAGGCGGCCCTGGTCGTCCTGCCCGCCGGCGTGCTGGGGCCCCTGATCGCCGGCGAGGCGCTGCGGCACGTGGGTACCGGCGGCGCCGCCCCGCTGACGCTCTCGCCCGGCAACACGACGCTGGTCTGGGCCGCCGCGGCGGCCACCGCCGCCGGCTGCCTGGTCGCGATGGTCGTCCCGACGTTGCGGGGGGCCGGCACGTACGTCGCCGACATGGCGGCCCGGTCCCGTCCCACCCGCGCCGCGAGCGTCCAACGGGCCAGCCTCGACCTGGTGCTGGTCGGCTTCGCGGTGCTGGCCTGGACCCAGCTGCGCCAGTACTCGTCGCCGGTCGCCGGGGCGGCCGGCCGGCTCGGGGTGGACCCGCTGCTGGTCGCCGCGCCGACGCTGGGCGTGCTGGCCGGCGCGGTCGTGGCGTTGCGGCTGCTGCCGCCCGCGACCCGGTTCGCCGAGCGGTTCGTCGACCGCAGGCCGTGGACCGCCACCATGTTCGGCATGTGGCAGGCGGGGCGGCGCCCGCACGCCGGCCCGGTGCTGCTGCTCGCCCTCGCCGTCGGCGGCAGCACCCTGGCCTGGTCGCTGGTGACCACGGGCGAGCTGTCGCAGGCAGACCAGGCCGACCACACCGTCGGCGCCGACCTGCGGGTGATCGAGCGCACCGGCTCGGCACCCGACGGCCGGGCCGGTCAGCTCGGCGCGCTGCCCGGCGTCGGCGAGGCGCTGCCGGCCTGGCGGGACGAGATCCGCCTGGGCCGCGCCGACCTGCCGACGACGGTGGTGAGCCTCGACGCCGCGGCCGCGGCCGGCGTGCTGCGGCTCAACGAGCGGCTGACCGACGAGCCGGCGCCGGCGCTGCTGGACCGGCTGACCCGGGCGCGCGGCGCGCCGACCGGCCTGGACCTGCCCGCCGGCACCCGGTCGCTCACCGGCACGGTACGCACGCCCGTGCGCGCCGCCGTCACGCCGCACCGGGTCGGCCTCTGGGTGCTGCTGACCCGGGCGGACGGGCTGGCCTTCCGGCTGTCGGCCGGCAGCAGCGGCAGCGACGGCCGGCCGGCGCCGTTCACCGTCGCCGTTCCCGCCGCGGAAGGCCCGGTACGACTGTCCGGCTTCGAGGTCGACGGCGGGAGCGCGCGCGGGCCGGCGTACCGCGTGGAGGTGTCGGACCTGCGGCTGGTCGGCGCCGACGGCGCGGCCCGGCCGGCGTCGCTGGACGGCGAGTGGGTGGCCGTCGACGGCCAGGGCAAGCCCGTCGGCGCGCCGGTCACGGCCACCGGCCTGAGAGCCGAGTGGGAGGTCGATTACCGGGCGGGCGGCCGGTTCGCGTCCCAGCCGCCGAGCCGGTTCGCCGTGGTGCCGGCCGGCGAGAACCGGCCGGTGCCCGCGCTGATGACCCCGGCCGTGCGCGACGCGTTGAGCCTGCGCACCGGCGACACGGTCGACCTCGTGCTGTCCGGCGCGACGGTGCCGGTCACGCTGGTCGGCGAGCTGGACGCGGTGCCGTCCACGGCCGGCGAGGGCGTGCTGCTGGACCTGCCGGCGGCGGCGGAGTGGCTGGTCCGGGACCGGGGCGGCGTCCGGCCGGTCGCGGAGTGGTGGCTGAGCACCGACGGCGACGGCCACGCCGAGGCGGCCCGCGCGGCGGCCGGGTTGGCCGGCACCACGCTGCTCGACCGGCGGGAGGTGGCGGATCGGGCCGCCGACGACCCGTACTGGCAGGGGGCCCGCACGGGGCTGCTCGCCGCCGCGCTCGGCTCGGTGCTGCTGGCCCTGGTCGGCCTGGTCGTCGACGTCTGGGCGACCGCCCGGCACCGGCTGGGGGAGTTCGCCGTGCTGCACACGCTCGGCGCCAGCCCTCGGCTGCTGGCCCGGGCGCTGCTGGCCGAGCAGACCTTCCTGGCCGGGATCGGCGTCGGCGTGGGCCTGCTGCTGGGCGCCGCGGTCGGCGCGACCATGGCCCCGCTGGTCATCCTCACGCCGTCCGCCGGCCGGCCGGTGCCGGAGGCCGCCTTCGTGCTGCCCTGGCTGCCCATCGGCCTGACCGCGCTCGGCCTGCTGCTGGCGGCACTCGCCTTCAGCGCGTTCATCGCCCTCGGCATCCGGCAGCGGGTGGCCGTGGCGCAGCTGCGGATCGGGGGAGACCGGTGACCGGGTGGAGCGTACGGACGACCAGGAGCGGAGACGGGGCGTGGTGAGCATCGGGGCGGTCGCCCGCCGGGTAGGGGCGTACGGCGGGCAGTTCCTGCTCCTCGCGGCGCTGACGCTGGTCGTCACGCTGGTGATCAGCGGGGTGCCCAGGATCGTCAACGGGCACGCCCGGGAGGGCCTGCGGGCGCACCTGGGCGCCGTGCCGCCGCAGCAGCGCGACGTGACGTACTCGACCGGCCCGCTCGTTCCGACGAGCGAGGGCGGCTCCCCGGTGGCCGCGCGCCAGGGCGACCTGGCGACGGTGGAGGCCGGGATGCCGCCGGTCGTACGCCGGATGGTCGAACGGCGGTGGTTCACCGCGGAGACCAGGCCCAGCCGGGTGGTCGGTCCGGACCTGGCGGCGAAGAACCTCCTGGTCGACCTCGGTCTGCGGGCCGTACCCGGGATGGAGGAGGCCGGCACGCTGGTCGAGGGGCGCTGGCCGGCCGACGCGCCGAAGGGCCAGCCGGTGCAGGTGGCGCTGGCCGCCGGCGTGGCCCGCGAGCTGAACCTGCGGGTCGGCAGCCGGCTCACCCTCGCCGCGCCGGGACCCGTCTCGCCCGCTGCCTCGCCCCGCGCCCCGGTCCACGTGGTCGGTCTCTTCGAGCCCCGCGACGACGCCGACGGGATCTGGGACGGGCTGCCGCCGCTGCTGCGGATCGACGAGCCGCCCTGGGACGGCGATCCCTTCATCGCCGTCGGGGTCGTCGACGCCGGCGCGCTGAACCGTCAGGCCGTCGCCGGCTGGCCGCTGGCGTTCAGCTGGCGCTACCGCCTGGGCGCCGACGGCATCAACATCCGCGAGCTGGACCAGGTGATCGACGGCCTCCAGCAGATGACCCGGGAGGCGGCCGGCCGCGACATCGTCCAGGGGCTGGACATCCCGTTGCGGCAGTTCTCGGCCGAGGTGGACAGCGCCCGGACGGTGCTCGGGGTCATCGCCGCGGGCGTACTGGCCACGCTGACCGGTCTCGTCGTGCTGGCCGCCGGGTTGCTGGTGCGCCGGCGCCGGGCGGAGTTCACCCTGCTGCGCGCCCGGGGCGGGGCGGCCACCACGAGCGCGGGCCGCAGCCTGGCCGAGGCGCTGCTGGTGGTCCCACCCGCCGGCGCGCTCGGCTGGCTGGTCGGTGGCCTCGCCCCGGGGGCGCCGGGTGAGACCCGGTGGCTCGCCGTCGCCGCGACCGTCCTGGTGGCGTCGGCGCTGCCGGTGGCCACCCTCGCCGCGTCCACCGGCAACGCCGGGCGCAGCGACCTGATCCGGTCGCGCCCCTCCGCGCGTCGCCTCACGGTGGAGGTGGGACTGCTGCTCCTCGCGGGCCTCGCGGTCGTGCTGCTGCGCCGCCGCGGCCTCACCCCCGGGGAGGTCGACCCGCTGCTGGTCTCGGTTCCGGTGCTGCTGGCCGTGGCCGCGGCGGTGGTCGCGATGCGGCTGTACCCGTGGCCGCTGCGGCTGGTCAGCCGGCTCGCGGCCCGGGCCCGGGGCAGCGTCGCCTTCCTGGGCACCGCCCGTGCCGGCCGCTCCGTCGTCGCCGTGCCACTGGTGGTCGTCGTGCTGGCCATCGCGACCGCGGCGTTCTGCGCGGTGACGGCCGCCGGGATCGAGGCGAGCCGGGACCGGGCCGCCAGCCGGGTGGTCCCCGCCGACGCCCTGATCCTGGGGGAGCGGATCGCCCCGGACACGGGCGCCGAGCTGGAGCGCCTGCCGGGGGTCCGCGCCGCGAGTCCGGTGCTGTACGAGGCGGGCCAGCGCCTGGCGAAGGACGCGATCGGCACCGAGACCCGGCTCGGCGGGGTGACCGTGCTCATGGTCGACGGCCCGGCCCTGGCCCGGATCGTCCGGGAGGCCGACGTCGACGTGACGGTGCCGGCGGCGCTGCTCGCCCCCGCCGGGGGAGCCGGCCCGATGCCCGCGGTGGTCTCCCCGACGGTCGCCGCCGAGCTGGCCGACGCCGGCCTGGCCGGCTCCGCCTTCGTCAGCGCCCAGGGGCAGCGGTACGAGTTCCGGGTCGCCGGGCAGGTGGAGAGCTTCCCGCTGCTGCGCGCGGACAGCAGCCGGTTCGTCGTCCTGCCCTGGCAGTCCCTGCCCCGGCGGGACTACGCCGCCGTGCCGACCGGCTTCCTGGTGACCGGCGACGACCTGGACGACGAGGCGCTGCGCCGGGCCGGCGACGCGGGACAGTCCCGCTTCCAGACCGGCGGGACGGTCGCCGGCCGGGAACGCCCGCGCGGCGTGGAGGTGCTGACCTTCGCGGACACCCGCCGGCAGGTGGGGGAGGGCGGCGCGAACGGGGTGCTCGCCTTCGGCTTCACCGCCGGCGCGGCCGGTGGGACCGTGCTCGGCCTGCTCGCGATCGCCTTCACGGTGCTCGCCGGGGCCCGCGAGCGCGGCCTGGTGCTCTCCCGGCTGCGCACCCTCGGCCTGTCCCGACGCCAGTGGCGCGGGCTGCTGCTGGTGGAGCTGGCGCCGCTGGTGGGCGTCTCGGTGGTGACCGGTGCGCTGGTCGGCACGGCCCTGCCGCTGTTGCTCACCCCGGTGCTCGGCCTGTCCGCCTTCACCGACGGCGTCGAGGTCCGGGTGGCGTTCGAGCCCGGCCTGGCGGCCGCGGTCGTCGCCCTCGGGGCCCTCGCCCTCGGCTTCGCGGTCGCCGTCGAGGCCCTGAACAACCGCCGGATGCGCCTCGGCGAGGTGCTCCGGCTCGGAGAGGAGAACTGACAATGACCGCTACCGCGGAGACCACCGCCGTGCCGGACCTGGCCGCCCTGCAACAGCGGGCCGCCCAGCGTGCGGCCGAGCGGGCCGGCGGCCGGGACCGGTTGCGCGGGCACATCGTCTGCGACGGGCTGGTCCGGATCTTCAAGACCGAGGGGGTGGAGGTGGTCGCCCTGCAGGGGCTCGACCTGGTCATCGACCGGGGCGAGCTGGTGGCGATCGTCGGAGCCTCCGGTTCCGGAAAGTCGACGCTGCTGAACATCCTCTCCGGCTTGGACACGCCCACCGCCGGCATCGCCCGGGTGGGGGAGTACGACCTGCTCAACCTCTCCACCCGGCGGCGACTGAGCTACCGGCGGAACATGGTCGGATTCGTCTGGCAGCAGACCGGCCGCAACCTGCTGCCGTACCTGACCGCGTTGGAGAACGTCGAGCTGCCGATGCGGCTCGCCGGGCGGCGGGGCGGCCGGCGGGCCCACCGTGACCGGGCCCGCGAGCTGCTCGACATGGTCGGGGTGGGGCACTGCGCCGGCCGGCGGCCCGGGCAGCTCAGCGGCGGCGAGCAGCAGCGCTGCGCGGTCGCGGTGGCGGTGGCCAACGATCCCGAGGTCCTCTTCGCCGACGAGCCGACCGGCGAGCTGGACGAGGCCACCGGAGCCGACGTCTTCGCGGCGCTGCGCACCATCAACGCCGAGCTCGGCGTCACCATCGTGGTGGTCACCCACGACCACGCCGTGGCCACCCAGGTCCGCCGCACCGTCGCGATCCGCGACGGCCGGACCGCCTCCGAGGTACGCCGGACCGCGCGGATCGGCGCGGACGGCAGCACCGAACTGGTCAGCGAGGAGTACGCCGTGCTCGACCGCAGCGGCCGGATGCAACTGCCGGCGCCCTTCGTGGACGCGTTGTCGCTGCGCGACCGGGTGCGGCTCAACCTGGAGCCGGACCACGTGGAGGTGCGCCCGGGCCACCGGACGCAGGACGAGCCGGAGGCGAAGCGGTGAGCGGGCGGGGAGCCGTCGCGGTGAGCGAACGGGGAGCCGTGGCGGCGCGCGAACGGGAAGCCGTCGCGGCGCGCGGGCGGGGGATCAGTCGGTACCGCGTGGCCGGGTCGGTCGGCCGCGCCGAGCACAGCGGGGCGGAATCATGAGCGAGCGGGACGTGACGCGGGACGGCCGGTCGGCCGGGGCGGTGGCGGGCGCCACGGTCACCGACGAGGTGGTCCGGGTGGAGGGGGTCAGCCGCACGTTCGGCCGTGGCGAGCACGCCGTGCACGCCGTACGGGACGTCTCGTTCTCGGCCGGGCGGGGCGAGCTGGTCGCCGTGCGCGGCCGCTCCGGGGCGGGCAAGACGACCCTGCTGAACCTGGTGGGCGGGCTGGACCGACCCGACTCGGGCCGGGTGGTGGTCGCCGGGCACGACGTCACCGGCGCCGGGGAGAAGGAGCTGCTGGAGCTTCGCCGCGGCACGGTCGGCTTCGTGTTCCAGACCTTCGGGCTGGTGCCGATCCTGTCCGCCGCCGAGAACGTCGGCGTACCGCTGCGGTTGGCGCGGGTCCCGGCGGCCGAGCGGGAGGAGCGGGTGGCGGTGCTGCTGGAGCTGGTGGGCCTCGGCGGGCACGCGGGCCAGCGGCCGTACGAGCTGTCGGGCGGGCAGCAGCAGCGGGTGGCGGTGGCGCGGGCCCTGGCCAACGAGCCGGACCTGCTGATCGCCGACGAGCCCACCGGCCAGCTCGACTCCGAGACCGGCCGGTCGATCATGGATCTGCTCCGGGCGGTCGTGCACGCCCGCGGGATGACCGCGCTGGTCGCCACCCACGACCCGACCCTGATCGACCTCGCCGACCGCGTCCTCACCCTCCGCGACGGCCACCTCCTCCCCACCTGACCCACCCCGCCCGCCCCGCCGCCTCCCGCGAGCCGCGCCCGGCCCGCCGGTGCCGATCATGCAGTTGTGGTGGCGTTTTCCATGTGCTTCATCCCTTTTGTCGGGCACCACAATTGCATGATCCACGGGGAGGGGTGAGGGCGGGTCAGAGGGGGAGCTTCAGGCCCTCGTGGGTGGGGAGGAAGCCCAGGCTCAGGTAGAAGCGGTGGGCGTCGTGGCGGGTCTTGTCGGTGGTGAGCTGGACCAGGGCGCAGCCCCGCTGCTTCGCCTGGTCGACGGCCCAGGTGATCATCTGCCGGCCGAGGCCCCGCCCGCGCAGGTCGGAGCGGACCCGGACCGCCTCGATGAGCTGCCGCTCGGCGCCGTGCCGGCCCAGGCCGGGGATGTACGTGAGCTGCATGCAGCCGAGCGGCTCCCCGTCCGCGTCCGCCACGATCAACTGGTTGCGCGGGTCGGCGTCGATGTCGGCGAACGCCTTCTCGTACGCGGCGTCGACCTCCGGGAAGTCGCGGGTCCTGCCGAGCACGTCGTCGGCGAGCAGGGCGATCACGGCGGGCAGGTCGGCCCGGGTGGCCTCGCGGAAGATCACGTCACTCATGCCGTCCAGCGTGGCACAGCGAAACGGGCCAATGGGCGGGCGGCGCTGGCGGGTGGGGGGCAACATGGCTGTCCATGGACGTCCTGCTGCTGCCGTTCCGGTTGATCTACCGAGGGCTGGTCTGGTTCGCCAACTCGCCCCGGACGTTGATCATCTCGTACCTGCTCATGATCGTGGTGGCCGGCGTGATCTACGGCCAGGTGGAGAACCGCAGCGCGGCGGACGCCGTCTGGTGGGCGGTGGTGACCGCGTCCACCGTCGGCTACGGCGACATCTCCCCGGTGAGCTGGCAGGGCCGCACCCTCGCCGCGCTGCTCATCTCGACCATGGTGCTGCTGGTCATCCCGTTGATCACCGCGCACTTCGCCAGTCAGCTCATCGTCGACGACGACGCCTTCGAGCACGAGGAGCAGGAGCAGCTCAAGGCCGACGTGCGCCGGATGCGGGCGTTGCTGGAGGAGATCGCCGCGCGGCAGGGCATCGACCTGCCCGACCTGCCGCCGGAGCGGCCGGTCAGCGGGCCGGGCAGCGCAGCCCTTCCCTGGGCACCGTCAGGTCGATCAGGTAGGCGTCGACCGCCTCGTTGACGCAGGAGGTCTGCGGGTACGCGGTGTGCCCCTCGCCCTCCCAGGTGAGCACCCGGCCCACGCCCAGCATCGCGGCCAGCGCGGGAGTCTGCTCGTACGGCGTCGCGGGGTCGCCGGTGGTGCCCACCACCAGGATCGGCGGCGACCCGTCGGCCCGGCCCGTCGGGTACGGGTCGCGACCGCCGGGCCACTCGGTGCAGGAGAGCAGGCCGACGGCCAGGGCCGGACCGAACATCGGGTACTTCGCCCGCCACTGCGACTGGAGCTGCCGGATCCGCTCCCGGCTCGGCTTCTCCTCCTCGTCGGCGCAGTTGACCGCCAGGTTGGCGTCGAACATGTTCGAGTAGCGCCCGTCGGAGTCCCGGTCGGCGTACGCGTCGGCGAGGCGGAACACGTCCTCCGGGTCGCCACCCTCCAGCTTGTCGATGGCGCGGGCCAGCTCCTGCCAGCCCGACTCCGTGTAGAGCGACGAGATGATCGCGTAGAAGACCCAGCCCGCGGTGGCCTCCCGGCCGTCGTCCCCGCGCACCGGGGACACCCGCGCCTTGTCGATCGCCGACGTGACCGCAGCCCGGGCGTCCGGGGCGATCGGGCAGCGCCCGGCGTTGGCCGCGCACCACGTGGTGAAGTTGCCGAAGGCCCGCTCGAAGCCCTTGGCCTGGCCCTCCGACCCGGCGACCAGGCCCTGCCGCGGGTCGACCGCGCCGTCGAGCACCAGCGCCCGTACCCGTTGCGGGTATAGCTGGGCGTAGGTGGCGCCGAGCAGCGTGCCGTAGGAGTAGCCGAGGTAGGTCAGCTTGTCGTCGCCGACGGCGGCGCGGACCGCGTCCATGTCCCGGGTGGCCTGCTCGGTGCCGTAGAGCGGCAGCTGGTCGCCGTAGCGGTCGCCGCAGCCGCGCCCGATCTTCCGGCTGAGCGCGACGAAGCCGTCGAACGACTCCTGGCTTCGCGGGTCGGGGTCGTAGCCGAAGCTGGCGTCCAGGTCGGCGTCGGGGATGCACCTGACCGGGCTGGATCGGGACACCCCGCGCGGGTCGAAGCCGACGATGTCGAACCGGTCGGTGATCGAGGCGGGCAGGCCGCCGAACGCCGGGCCGAAGGAGAGGTATACGGCCGTGTCCACGCCGGAGCCGCCGGGCCCGCCCGGGTTGACGACCAGCGAGCCGATCCGGTCGCGCTGCGTGGTGGACCGGGCCCGCAGCAGCGCGATCTCGAAGGTCTGCCCGGCACCCGGTCCGGTGGTGGCCCCGCCGCCCGGGCCGGTGGAAGCTCCGCCGCCGGGGCCGGTGGTGGCCCCGCCGCCCGCGCCCGTGTCCCAGTTGCGTGGCACCTTGATCCGGGCGCACTCGTAGCGGATGTTCGGCGCACCGCGCCCGACCAGCTCCTCGGCCACCTCGGGGCAGGCGCGCCAGGTGGGCGCCGTGCCGGGGGCGGCGGCCTCGCCGCCGGCTCCCGTCCGGGGCGCGATCGCCGGGAGGGTGCAGCCGGCGGCGACCAGCGCGGCGGTGGCCAGCCCGGCGAGGGTGAGCCGGAACCGGCGGATCCGGTCGGGAGTGCGGGTCACGAGCGAGCCTCCGGGATCGAGTCGACGGCCAGGCTACGCCGGCCCGGCGGTGGACCCCACGGTCACCGTCGGGTCGCCGCGCAGCACCTGGTCCACATCGAACCGTACGGGCCGGTCGAGCTGGTCGTAGCGGCAGGAGCGGGCATCACGGTCGGGCCGCCAGCGGACGAACCGGGCGGTGTGCCGGAACCGGTCGCCCTCCATGGCGTCGTAGCCGACCTCGACCACCAGCTCGGGGCGCAGCGGCTCCCACTCCAGGTTCCGGGTGCCCGTCCAGCGGCTCACCCCGCCGGGGAGGCGCTGGCCGCGTTCGTGGTCGCCGTGCACCCACGGGTGGTCGGCGCCCACGTCCCGGTAGGGCTCCAGCTCCTCCAGCAGCTCGGCGCGGCGGGCCATGGTGAACGACGCGCTCACCCCGACGTGGTGCAGGACCCCGTCGTCGTCGTGTAGGCCGAGCAGGAGCGAGCCGACCACGGGGCCGGACTTGTGCCAGCGGAAGCCGGCCACCACCACGTCGGCCGTGCGGGCGTGCTTGACCTTGAACATGAGCCGCTTGCCCGGCTCGTAGGGCAGGTCGGCCGGCTTGGCGATCAGGCCGTCCAGGCCGGCGCCCTCGAAGACGTCGAACCAGCGGTGCGCGGTGTCGACGTCGGTGGTGACCTGGGTGACGTGCACCGGCGGGCGGACCCCGGCCAGCGCCGACTCCAGCCGGGCGCGACGCCGGGGATAGGGCTCGTCGAGCAGCGTCTCGTCGTCGAGGGCGAGCAGGTCGAAGGCGACGAAGTCGGCCGGCGTGGTCTCGGCCAGCAGCTTCACCCGGGACGCGGCCGGGTGGATGCGCTGGGCCAGCAGCTCGAAGTCGAGCCGGGGCTGCCCGCCCGGCCCGTCGCGCCGGATCACGATCAGCTCGCCGTCGACCGCGCACCGCTGCGGCAGCTGGCGGCGGGCCTGCTCGACCACCTCCGGGAAGTAGCGGGTCATCGACTTGCCGCCCCGGCTGGACAGCTCCACCTCGTCGCCGTCGCGGAACACGATGCACCGGAAGCCGTCCCACTTCGGCTCGTAGGTCATCCCGGGCGCGGTGGGGACCCGCGGGACGCTCTTGGCCAGCATCGGCTCGACCGGCGGACTGATCGGCAGCTTCACGGCGACCAGTCAACCAGACCGCACCGACAGTCGTGAGGCAGATCACGGGTGGTGAAGGACCGGCGTGTCCGGCCGCGCGCCCCTCGTGCCGCACCGGGCGAATCGGAAAACCGCAGGTCAGAGCTACCTTCGCGGGGTGTCGGAGTGGGTTTGCGGGTGCTGCGGTCGGTGGCGGGTGAGCGTCGAGCTGATCCGGGGCCACTACCGCTACCGGCTGGTGCGCCGCTATCCCCGCCAGTTCGGCGGCGGCAAGGACGTGCTCGGCGAGGCCGGCTCGGTGGCGGAGCTGGAGGAGCTGCTGCGCCGGCGTACCCCCCTCGGCCTGGCCGACCTGCGCGAGGCCGCCTGACCCGGCGGCGACCGAGCCCACCGGCCCCCGGGCGGCCCGGTTGCGACGGACCCGCCGGCTGCGACGGACCCGGTGGCGGCCGACCGGGCCGGCGGCGGCCGAGGGCTGCGGTGACCGGCTCGCCGGCGGCGACGGGCCGGCCGGTGGGTGCCGCGGTCACGATCCGTCGGGCAGTCTCGTCGGGACTGGCAGCGGCGCCACCGGACGCCGCCACGGGGAGGAGGCGCGATGCGGTTCGAGGCCGGCACGGAGGTGGCCGCCGAGGCGGAACGGGTCTGGACGGTGCTGGTCGACGTCGAGCGGTGGCCGGAGTGGACGCCCTCGGTGCGCCGGGCGCTACGGCGGGAGCCGGGGCCGCTCGCGGTGGGCGCCACGGCCCGGCTGGAGCAGCCGAAGCTGCGACCGGCGGTGTGGCGGGTCACCGAGCTCACCGAGGGGCGCTCGTTCTCCTGGGTCTCGGGCAGCCCGGGGGTGCGCACGCTCGGCGAGCACCGGGTGCTGCCGCTGCCCGACGGGCGCAGCCGCGTCGAGTTGGCCATCACGCAGTCCGGGCCGCTGGCCGGGCCCGTCGGCTGGCTCTACGGCGACCTGATGCGCCGCTACCTGCGGATGGAGGCCGACGGGCTCAGGCGTCGCTGCGAGCGGGACTGACCACCGGCTTCTCCAGCAGGGCGAGCCGGATGCCGTTCGGGTCCGGCCGGTGCCCGACGACCCGGTAGCCGTGCCGCTCGTACAGGCGCAGGTTCTGCTCGCTGTCGGCGCCCGTGAAGAGCGCGAAGCGGCGTACCCGGGCGGCGCAGGTCGCCTCCACCGCGCGCAGCAGCCGCCCGCCGACGCCCCGGCCCTGCTGGTCCGGGGCGACGGAGAGCCGGCCGACGTGGGCGGTGTCGCCGTCGACGTGCGCCCGGACGGAACCGACCAGCCGGTCGCCGAGCCGGGCGGTGAGCACCGTCGCCGGGCCCGCCAGCGCGGCCCGCACCTCGTCCAGGGTCTCGGTCAGCGGGGGCAGGAACGGATCGGCGTAGCGCTGTGCCTCGGTGAGGTACGCGGCGCGCTGCACGGTGAGGATCTCGCCGGCGTCCGGGACGTCGGCGGACACGATGCGCGGCTCGATGATCATCTCGACAGCCAACCACAGGCCGTCGGGCGGGCCGTGCGCACCGCCCGTACGCTGGCGGTGTCCGTCGAGCCGTGGGGGTGCGCCGTGCCGGCACTGACCTATCCGCACGTGGGCGCCACCGAGACCGGCGAGCTGCCGCCCGGTTGGCGGCACGTGCGGCACCGGGTCCGGCTGCCCGACTCCTGCTTCACGACGGCCGGGGACGCCGTGCTCGGCTGGGGCCTGCACCGGGCGGCCGGCATCCGGATGGACGCCGACGCCGGCCGGGCCGCGCCCGGGGTCCGGGTGGTCTCCGGTCTGGGCGTCGGCCCGCTGCGGCTGGCCGCGCCCTGCCAGGTGGTCTGGGCCGTCGACGACGGGCGGCGGGCCGGCTTCGGGTACGGCACGCTGCCCGGCCATCCGGCGCGCGGCGAGGAGGCGTTCGTGGTGAGCCGCGACGCCGCCGGCCACGTCTGGTTCGAGGTGGCCGCGTTCAGCCGGCCGGACCGCTGGGTCATGCGCGCCGCCGGGCCGGCCGGCCGGGCCTTCCAGCGGGCGTACGCCTGGTGGCTCGGGCGCACCCTGCGCCGGCTCTGCGCCCGCCCCTGACCCGCACCGCGCCGCGGCGCCGCCCGTCGACGCGGGCGGCACCCGTCGGCGCCGGTGAGCGGAGGGGACGCCACCGGGCCGAGCCGCCACCAGGCGGCGGTCGCCGGGCGGTTCGGCAATCACCGACACGACGGGCGGCGGACCGGCGTCAGAACCGGGCGAAGGAGCGGATCGGCATCCGCGGGCCGTACTTCGGCGCCTGGACGCCACCGGCCGCCAGCAGCACGCAGACCCGCCCCCGGTGCCCCCGGAACGGCTCCAGCAGGGCCAGCATCCGGGCGTCGTCGCCGCGGGGCTCGCCCGCCAGGGCCCAGGCCACCGTGTTCGGCACGTGGAAGTCGCCGACGCTGACCGCGTCCGGGTCCCCGTACGCGATCCGCACCACCTCGGCGGCGGTCCACGGGCCGATGCCGGCGATGGCGGTGAGCCGGCGGGTGGCCTCGGTGGAGTCCGCGCAGCGCTCCAGCCGGTCGGCGACGGCCGCCGCGCGGCGCAGCGTCTCGGCCCGGCGCTGCTCCACGCCGAACGGGTGGAACACCCAGTACGGGGTCGCGGCCACCGCCGCCGGGTCCGGCGGGAGTAGCAGCGGCTGCATCGGCCCGGGCGCCGCCTCGGCGAAGTGCCGCACCGTCGCGGCGTACGCCCGGTACGCCTCCTTGCCGGTCACCTTCTGCTCGAAGACCGCCCGCAGCAGCCGGGGGAAGACCTGTCCGGTGGCCGGCATCCGCAGCCCCCGCTGCTGGGCCGCGAGCCGCGCCACCACGGGGTGGGCGGCGGCGAGCGCCGCGAACCCGGTCACGTCGTCCCGGAGCCCGGCGACCGCGTCCGCCCGCTCCACCACCCGGTCGGCGCCTGGGCCGTAGCCCTCGGCGAGCAGGCCGCCGGCGACCGGCCGCAGGGCGAGGGTGGCCGGCCCGTCCGGGGTGCGGGTGGCCCACCAGAAGGTGCCGGCCGCGACGCGCGCGCAGGGGTCGTACGGGCTGAAGGTCAGCGCCCGGACCGACGCGGCCAGCCGGTACCCGGCGGGCGGGCGCAGCTCCCGCGTCGCGGCGGGCCGGGTCTCGGTCACCTCGCCACTGTGCCAGGTCCCGCCGCCGTCCGGTGCGTCGCCCACCTGCTCGGGTGGTGCGGTGGCGGGCCGGTTCCCGCTGACCGTCCCGGCATCGTCGCACCCACTGAACGGCTGGGATTATTCAGGCAAATGCAATAGATGGGCGAAAATCATCACGGTTGCTTCTGGTCGGTCGTGAACCGTCTGGGGTCTTCTGGTGTCTCGCGGATGAACGCGCTGCTATCGTCCGATTCGCCGACGGGTGTCCCAGGGAGCGGTCACCGTCACTGAGAGACCGGTGAGGATCGCGGCCCGGGCATCCGGTGCCCGGCCGATTCGTCACCGCCTCGCAGGCAGTGCAACGGGGAGCTGTCGAAAGGGCATGCAGTGATGACTGTTGTTGCGGGTGCTCGTCCGGAGCATGCCGTGTCGGCGGCGTCGCCTCGTCACCACCAGCGCTGACGATGGCCGTCGACACGACGGCCGTCCGATCAGGACGGGCCGAAGCATGATCGCTCTGCGGGTCTACCGCCTCCTTCCACCCGCCGCCCGGCGCCAGTTGCTCGGCCTGCTTCCGCAGCACCGCCGGCTCGGCCTCGTGCGGAGCTTCACGCGGCCGCGCGGCGGTGACACCGTGCACCCGACGGGAGCGCGGGTGTCGGTCAGCGACGACGGCGTCCGCACCCAGGCCGAGGTGGTCGTCGCGGCGACGCCGTTGGAGATGTGGCACCGCAACCTCACGGCCGTCACGTCGGCGCTGGACGCTGCCGGGATCGACTACCACTGCCTGCGCAACGATGACTACCTGCGCAGTTCCGTGGCCGTCCTCGTCGACCAGCAGGACGCGGTGCGTCGCCTGGTCCGCGCCGCGCCGGCGTTGTCGGGCGCGCACGTGCGTACCGTCGAGGTGCGGCCCGGGCGCAACCAGCCGGACCTGGCCCCGGCCGAGGTGATTCAGGTGTGGTTCCCGGTGACCGACGCCCGCGCGGGCGTGGTCCTGGGCGCACAGTTCGCCTGCGAGATCGAGTTCTGGACGCGCGTGGGCGACGTCGTGCGCGCACCCCGGCACAATGCGGTGATCGACGAGGCGCCGGCCCGGGCGGAGCCGGTGCGGGTCGCCGCGGCCCTGCTCAGCCACTTCGTCCCGGAGGCGGACGACCACGTCTACGGCACCCGCCGTGATCTTGCCGTCCGGGCCCCGGACCGGGTGGGCTTCCCGATCGACGCGGTGTTCACCTGGGTGGACGGTTCGGATCCGGAGTGGCTGCGGCGCAAGATGGCGGCGCAGGGCGCCCCCGACGGACCGCTGCACGCGGTGGCGGCCAACTCGTCGCGCTACCACAACCGGGACGAACTGCGATACGCGATGCGCGCGCTGCACAGCTTCGCGCCCTGGCTGCGACGCATCTTCCTGGTCACCGACAGCCAGCTGCCGAGCTGGCTCGACCCGACCCACCCGACCATCACCGTCGTGACGCACGCCGAACTCTTCGCCGACCTCAATTTCCGGTCGTCGTTCAACTCGCACGCCATCGAGTCCCGGCTGCACCGGATCGAGGGTCTGGCCGAGCACTTCCTCTACCTCAACGACGACGTGTTCCTGGGCCGGCCGCTGCTACCGACCCACTTCTTCCACGCCAACGGGATCGCCAAGTTCTTCCCCTCCCCGGCGCAGTTCGGACTGGGCGAGGCCAAGCCCAGCGACCCGCCGGTGAACGCGGCCGGCAAGAACAACCGCCGGCACATCCAGCGGCAGTTCGGCGTCACCATCACGCAGAAGATGAAGCACACCCCGTTCGCGCTGCGGCGCAGCATCATGTACCAGATCGAGCAGATGTTGCGGGCGGACGTGACCAAGACGGCACGGCACCAGTTCCGTCACCACGGCGACCTGTCCATCCCGTCGTCGCTGCACCAGTACTGGTCCTACCTGACCGGCCAGGCGGTGCCGGGCGAGATCGAGTACGAGTACGCCGACCTCGGTCACCCGTCGACGCCCGCCCGCCTCGCCGAGCTGCTCGCCCGCCGCAACCGTGACGTGTTCTGCCTCAACGACACCGACTCCGATCCCGAGGCCTTCGCCGAGCAGGAGCGGATGCTGGCCGACTTCCTGCCCCGCTACCTGCCCTTTCCGGCGCCTTACGAGCTGCCCGACGAGGTGGTCGCCGAGCGCCGGAAGCTGGGCGCCAGCGCACTGTGGCGGCAGTCGCGCGGCGTAACCCGGCAGCGTCAGCAGGTGGATGCCCCGACCACGCCCACCCTCGCCGCCCGCCGGCAGGTGGACGGCGAGACCGTGCCCGCGCTGCGGGTCGGTCCGCGGCTGGACGCGCCCACACTGCCCTCGATGCGCATCGCCGCCGCCCGGGCGCAGCAGGAAACTGCGCCACCCGGTTGGGGAACCCACCTCGACGACCAGCGGGGACAGCGGCGAGATGCCTGAGAAGGTGCGGACCCGGTCCCGGTCGGGGGCCGGCCCTACGCCCCGACCAGCTCGTCAACATCGCTGCGAATCCTTAGTGGAGCCCACGTGGTAGGCCCTTCCCCCCAGGTCACGATCATCGTCCCGGTCTACAACGTCGCGGACTACCTGCCCGAGACGCTGGAGTCGATCGCTGCCCAGACCGTCTTCGACCGGTGCCACGTCATCCTGGTGGATGACGGCAGCACGGACGGCTCCGACACGATCGCCAAGCAGTTCGCCGCCGAACACCCGAACGTGACCGCGCTCCAGCAGGAGAACGCCGGCCCGGGCGCGGCCCGCAACCGGGCGCTGGACATGGCGGAGACCCCGTACGTCTCCTTCGTCGACTCGGACGACATCCTGCCGCCGCGCGCCACCGAGCTGCTGCTCAAGGCGATCGTGCAGAACGAGGCGAGCATGTCCATCGGGGACATGGACACCTTCCCCAAGCCCACCGCCTTCCTCTGGAAGAAGCCGTTCGGCAAGGGCGACCGCCTCCTGCAGAGCGTGGTCGACGCCCCTGACCTGATCTTCGACGCCGGCCCGTGCCACAAGCTGTACGACCTCGCTCAGCTCCGGCAGCACGGCCTGCGCTTCCAGGAGGGCGTCCATTTCGAGGACGCCTTCCTGGCGCTGCCGATGCTGCTCAAGGCGGAACGCATCGCCCTCGTCGACGAGGTGGTCTACCAGTACCGCAGGCGGGACGTGGGCACCTCGATCATGGACAACCTGTTCACCCGGAAGCAGAACTTCTGGGACCACCTGCTGCTCTGCGACACCATCGCGGCGCTGCGTCCCGAACTGGACGTGTTCCGCCGGGAGGTGCTCGACCGGTGGCTGGTGCGCAGCTACCAGGGCTTTGCCATGCGTGCGCACACCCTGTTCGAGGACGCGGACCTTTGGAAGATCTTCGATACGTGCAGCCGGATCTACCAGGACGTCGACCCCTCGTTCATTGCCCGGTGGACGCTGGACACCCGGCACCGGGTGCCCTACCTGGCCATCAAGTCGTACGACTTCGAGTTGTTCGCACGGCCCTCGGAGCGGCTGCGTGCTGTCGTCGCGTGCGGCGGCGAGCTGCACCTCGACTACCCCGTCACGCCAGCGCTGCTCCCGCTGACCAAGGTCACCAGCGTGGGTGCGCGGGTCGAGCAGGTGCGGCTCTCGCCCTCCGGAGACACCCTCAAGGTCTCCGGGCAGATGCTGATCAACGGCCTGCCGATGCGCGCCCCGATCAGCACCCCCCTCGGGCTGCGGGTGCGCGGCAGCAACCTGACCGTGCCGGTCACCGTGGAGCGGCGCGTCGACATGAAGGCCGGTGACGAGGACCGCGAGTGGTGCGGTTTCTCGGCGGAGATCCCCGTCAGCCAGCTGCGCAACGGGCAGCACAGCCTCCGGCTCGTGTTCGAGACCGCGACGGGCCAGGCGTCCCGCCAGTGCCTCATGACGGCGGCGTACCTCCGTGACGCCACCATGAAGCGGAGCGGGGAGACCCGTATCCTGCCCACCTTCAGCGGGCGGGAGAACGTCGAGCTGCTGGTCCGGCGTCAGGGTGCCGCCGGACGCCGCCAGTGGCAGCGGATGCTGGTGCGCAAGGATCTGCGGCACATCGCCTCCCGGGCCCCGTTCTGGAAGTGGCGACTGCTCCGCCTGCTCACCGAGCCGCTCATGCGCCGCCGAGACGTATGGCTGATCGGCGAGCGTACGGACACCGCCCAGGACAACTCCTCGCACCTGTTCCGCTACCTCCGGAAGGTGGAGCGCCGGCGCAACGTCCACTACCTGCTGACCAAGGACAGCCCGGACCGCGAGCGCCTGCGCGGGCTCGGCAACGTCGTCACGTACGACTCGTTCCGGCACAAGTTCCTGATGCTGCACGCCACCAAGCTGATCAACTCGTACGACATCGACTCGTACATGCTTCCGTCCCGGTGGGAACGGTCCCGCTTCCTGAAGCACCTCAACTGGCGTATCGGTCCCGCCCGTGTCTTCCTCCAGCACGGAGTCATCGAGAAGGACGTAAGCGCCGGCCTGCACCGCGGTCGGGCATCCCTCGACCTCTTCGTCACCTCTGCCGACCGTGAGGCGGAGTACGTGTCGAACGACCTCGACTACGGCGAACTGGTGGCGAACACCTGCCTCCCGCGCTTCGACGCCCTGATTCCCGACCGGGGCAAACGACGCATCCTGTTCATGCCCACCTGGCGCACGTACCTGGTGGCCCCGTCGTACAACCCCAACGCACGGCCGCGGCTCGCCTTCGACGGGTCGGCGTACCAGACCTTCGTGTCCGATCTGTTCGGCAGCGAACGGCTGCGGGAGGCGCTGCGCCGGCACGGCTACAAGCTGGAGCTGCTTCCGCACTACGAGATGCGCAAGGTGCTGGCCGGTATCGTCCGTGAAGATGACTGCTTCGCCATGGCGGACCAGACGAAGCGGACCGTGCAGGAAGCACTCCGCCAGTGCGACCTTTTCATCACCGACTACTCCTCGACTGCGGTCGACGTCGCGTATCTCGGCACGCCGCTGATCTACGCCCAGTTCGACAGCGAGGAGTTCTGGACGATCGGCGGTTACCGAAAGGGCTACTTCGAGCACCGTGAGGACGGATTCGGCCCGGTCTGCGAGACGGCCGACGAAACCGTGGACGCCATCATCCGGTATCTGGAGAACGGGTGCGTCCGGGAGGAGGAGTACTCCCGCCGGGCGGCCGAGTTCTTCGCCTTCCAGGATCGGAACAACTGTCAGCGGGTCGCCGCCGCCATCGCGGCCCTGCCGGGCCCGCAGCGATGACGGACGGACAGAGCCGCAAACCCGCCCGGGCCGTCGCTGAGCCGTCGGTGTTCGTCGACACCTACCGCCGGGTGCTCAGCCCGCAGGCCCGCCGGGCGATCGCCAAGCGACTCAGCCCGCAGACCCGGCACCAGGTCAAGCAGTGGGTGGCCCAGGTCGCCGGCGGACAGCAGCCGTCGACTCGGCTCGCCCGTCGCCAGCCGGAGCTGCTGGCCGGCGCTGACCGGGCCCTGGTGACGGTGGAGCGCAAGACCCGGATCGCACTGGTCCGCCCGGACGTGTCGCCCTGGTCGGCCCGCGCGGGCAACCTGGCCGCGGTCACCGAGGCACTCGCCGCAGTGGGTGTGGAGCACTTCTGCGTACGCGGGCTGCCCGACCGCAACGCGGTGGTCGCCGTCGACGCGGGGGACCGGGAGCGGGTGCACGCGGCGCTCGCCGAGGCGTGCCGCCGGACGCCCGGGTACGTCGCCGAAGTCACGGGCGGGCAGGCGCGCTCGTCGGTGCCGGGCTACGAGCCGCAGGCCTGGCGACGGCTGCGCGACGCGAACGTGCTTCGACTGACCTGGTACTGGACCGATCCCGGTCACCGCCTGGTGCTCGGCGCGCCGTACGGCTGCGACGTGGAGTTCTGGACCCGACGGGAGGACCAGCTGGTCGCCCCGCGCCGGAACCTGGTGGCGCAGGAGTTGCCGGCGGCCGGCCACGCCGTCGACGCACCCGCCGACCTGTTCACCGCCCTCGGGCCGGCGAACCCGGCGGTGACGGTCCGGACCCGGCCGGAGTTCGCGATCCGGCGCCCCGACGACGTGACGTTTCCGGTCGACGTCGTCTACACCTGGGTGGACGGCACGGATCCGGCGTGGCTGCGCCGGCGCGCCGAGGTGGCGGGGACGCCGTACCACGCGGAGGCGGCGAGCGCGGCGCGGTTCCTCAGCCGGGACGAGCTGCGCTACTCACTGCGCTCCCTGCACACCTACGCGCCCTGGGTGCGCAACGTGTACGTCGTCACCGACGACCAGGTGCCGCCCTGGCTGGATCCCGCCCGCCCGGGGCTGCGGGTGGTCAGCCACCGGGAGATCTTCCGCGACCCGTCGGCGCTGCCGACGTTCAACTCGCACGCCATCGAGAGTCAACTGCACCACATCGACGGGCTGTCGGAGCAGTTCCTCTACTTCAACGACGACGTCTTCCTCGGCCGCGACGTCACCCCACGGGACTTCTTCCTGGCGAACGGCATCAGCAAGTTCTTCCCGTCCCCGGCGCTGGTGCCGCCCGGCCCGCCCTCGGCCGACGACATCCCGGCGTCGGCGGCCGGAAAGAACAACCGGGCCCTGATCGCCGAGCGGTTCGGCACGGTGCTGACGCAGAAGATGAAGCACATGCCGCACGCGTTGCGGCGCAGCGTGCTGTACGAGATCGAGGAGACCTTCGCGGCGCAGCACCGGGCGACCGCCGGCAGCCAGTTCCGCAGCGTCACGGACATATCGGTCGCCTCGTCGCTGCACCACTACTACGCGTTCCACACCGGCCGCGCGGTGCCGGGCGCACTGGACTACACCATCGCGGAGCTGTCCCACCCGGACACGCCCGCGCGCCTGGCGCACCTGCTCGCCAAGCGGGACCGCCACGTGTTCTGCCTCAACGACGCGTTCTCCACGGAGGAGGACCTGGCGGCCCAGGTCTCGGTCCTCACCCCCTTCCTGGACACCTACTTCCCGGTGCCCAGCCCGTGGGAGAAGTGCTGACCGTCGAGACGCGCTCGTCCGCCGTCAGTATCGGTCGTGCCGGTCGGGCGTCGGGTCGGGGCGCAGGTGGTAGCGCGCCGAGACCATCCGATGGTCGGAGAGCGGGGACGGGGTCACGGTGCAGCCGAGCGGTGTGACGCCGGGACCGGAGAACAGGTAGTCGATCTTGATGCTGCCGAACGTCGGTCGCATCCTGCCCAGGTCGCAGTCGGCGCCCTGGTCGTACAGCGGCTGCAGGACCTGTTGACGGCTGCCGGTCACGGTCGTGGCGGGGGTGGTGTTCAGGTCGCCGCCGATGATGGTCGGATATCCCCGTTCGTAGCCGCGGCGGGCTTCGGCGGCGAGCCGTGCGGCCTGCGCGGCCCGGACCCTGCCGTCCGGATCCTGCTGCGGTGTCGACAGGTGGGCACCGCAGACCTGGAGGCGGGGGGCGTGCAACCGGACGCAGACCGCCGACCGCCGCTCCATCCATCTGCTGCCCACGGGTTTCGGCGACGGGAGCTCGACGAGCCAGGACGCTTGGACGGTCGACGCCCTGCCGGCGTCCGGCGTGGCGAGCCGTACCGCCACCGCCTGGCCGTACCGGTCCCCGCCGGTTCCACAGGTGACCGGTCGGTTCACCAGCGTGCCGCGCCGGACCGCGGCCGTCGAGGCCTGCCGGAAGTGTAGCTTCCAGCCGGTGCCGAGGCTGCGTTCCAACGCGGGCAGCAGGTCCGCGCACATTTCCTGCAGCAGCAGCACGTCCGCTGAGCCGTTCCGTGCCGTCGTACCGATGGCGGAGGCGAGCTGCTGGTGCTGGTGGCCGGCGAGACAGCGCAACTTGCCGTTGGCGCACACGTTCCAGGTGAGCACCGTCAGCGGAGTCGGCGGGGGCGATGCGGAAGTCGGCGTGGTGGACTCCAGCGGCCGCACGATGGCGGGGCGGTCGGCCGCGGGCCAGCCCGTGGACGCCGTCGCGCCTGCGACGGCGGTGAGGGAGCCGGCCAGCGCGAGCACCACCGGCAGCGACCTCCACCTCGGCGCCACGCCGCCCCTCTCCCCGATGTCGGCGCATGATGCTGTCGACCGTGGACATCCGCCGCAGCCGCCACCGATCTGCCAGACTACCGGCCCGCAGGCCTACGGGCGGACACAGGGGAACCGGCTCAGTGCGAGCAGCGGGCGGACCCCGATCGCCTCGGCCGCGGTACGGGGTGCCCGCGCTGGCGGATCAACGGCGTACGGAGAAGATTCCCGGCGGCGGCGGGGTCGAGTCGGTCGCGTCGGCGTCGTGGACCACCCGCGCACCGCCCGCGAAGCGGTCCAGCTCGTCGCCGGCCAGCACCCGGCCGGGGAACCAGTCCCCGGCGGCGCGCCGGGTCAGCTCGGGCACCGGCGGCTCGACCCGGCCGGCCACCAGCACCAGGTTGCCGTAGCGCCGCCCGCGCAGCACCGCCGCGTCGCCGACCAGGCAGGCCCGGGGCAGCACCGACCGGACCGTGGCGACCTGCCCCCGGGCGTGGCGCAGCGGCGGGCCGTCGGCGACGTTCGCCAGGTGGAAGCCGGTGGGGCGCAGCACCCGGGCCACCTCGGCGGCGTACTCCACCGAGGTCAGGTGGGCCGGCGTGCGGGCACCGGCGAAGACGTCGGCGACCACGATGTCGTAGCTGGCGTCCCGGCTGGCGGCGAGCACCGCGCGGGCGTCGGCCACCCGCACCCTGAGCCGGGGATCCGCCGGCCACGGCAGGGCCTGGCGGACCAGCTCCACCAGCGCGCCGTCCACCTCGACCACCCGCTGCGTGGAGCCGGGCCGGGTGGCCGACACGTAGCGGGGCAGGGTCAGCGCGCCGCCGCCGAGGTGCAGCACCCGCAGCGGCGCGCCGGCCGGCGCCACCAGGTCGATCGCGGCGGCGAGCCGCCGGACGTACTCGAACTCCAGGTGCGTGGGATCGGCGAGGTCCACGTGCGACTGCGGGGTGCCGTCCAGCAGCAGGGTCCACGACCCCGGCCGGTCCGGATCCGGCACCAGCTCGGCCTGGCCGGTGTCCACCCGCGCGGCCACCGTGTCGGCCGCCCGCTTGCGTCCCATCAGCGCCGGCCCCGGGCGGCGGCGGTGAGCACCCGGTGCAGCAGCCGCGCGTCGCCGAGCAGCGCCCGCAGCCGGCGCTCCAGGCCGGCGATCGGGATCAGGTTCTGCGGCGCCCGCGGGTCCTTGTAGGGGGTGGAGGCGAACCGGGGCAGCGTGACCAGCGACAGGTCGGCCAGGCCCACCGCCTCCTCGACGCTCAGCTCGGCGGAGCACTCCATCCGGACGATGCCCGCCCACGGCGCGCCGACGGCCACCGGCAGCCGCAGGTACCACGACCAGCCGCCCCAGGCCGTACCGAGCTTGAACACCGGGGAGCGCTCGCCGGCCGCCAGGCCGGTGACCACGGCGGTCAGCCGGGCGTCCAGGTACTGGCTGTGCTGCGTCTTGATGTAGCCGACCGTGCGCGGCAGCTGCCGCCGGTTGCGCAGCGGGCCGTCGACCACCAGCAGGTCGCCGTCCGTGCGGGCCGCCCCCGAGACCTCCACCTCCAGCGCGGTCAGCGGCCCCTGCACGGCGGCCGGGAGCTTGTTCAGCTCGCCCGTGCCGCTGACCCGGTGCACCGGGTAGCGGACGCTGCCGGCCACCACGTCCACCGCCGAGGGACTGGCGGTGAACAACCCCCGACCGACCCGCGCGCCGGCCAGCTGCGCCGCGCCGCGCTCCAGGTCGCACCGGACCACCCCGGCGGCGTACGACGCGGCCAGGCCGGGGAAGGACGCCCCGTCGTCCTCGGCCGTCCACACGCTCGCGTCGATCCGGCGCACCCCGTCGACGAGCAGCACCACGTCGGGGGCGCGGACGCCGGGGCGCGGCCCGATCGCCCGCCAGTCCACCGCCGGCAGCTCGGCGTCCGGGTCGACCTGGGCACTGCTCGGCGCGGCGGGCCCGCCGCCGGAGGCCTCGAACGAGGCGCCGTACGCCGGATCCCACGCGTCGACGAAGAACCGGGGGTCGGTCACCGCAGCGAACCTTCCGTCGCGGACGCCGGGGCGCCGCGACGGGCCCCGCTCACCGGCCGGTCCGTTCGACGCGGGCCGACCGGGCGTCCTTGCTGACCTCGAACCGGACCGGGATGCGTTCGGCCAGGGCCGGCACGTGGGTGACCACGCCGACCATCCGGTCGCCCCGGGCGGCCAGGTTCTCCAACGTGGCGGCCACCGTGTCGAGGGTGGCCGCGTCGAGCGTGCCGAAGCCCTCGTCCAGCACGATCGACTCCAGGCTCGCCGCCGTGGTGGACATCCCGGCGAGCTGCTCCGACAACGCCAGCGCCAGCGCCAGCGACGCCTGGAAGGTCTCGCCGCCGGACAGGGTGCGCACGCCCCGACGCAGCCCCGCGTCGTGGTGGTCGACCACGAAGAACTCGCCCTTGTCGTGCACCAGGTCGTACTGCCCGCCGGAGAGCTCCCGCAGGATGCCCGAGGCGCCGTCGACCAGCAGGTCCAACGCCTCGGCCAGCAGCCACCGCTCGAAGTTGTTGGCCCGCAGGTGCCCCGCGAGGGCCCGGGCCACCTGCGCCTCGCGCTCGTACCCGGCCCGCTGCTCGCGCAGGCCACCGGCCTGCTCCCGGCGCCGCTCCAGCTCGCGCAGGCCGGCCTCGGCCCGCTCCAGGGCGCGGTCGGTGGCGCGTAGCGGATCGTCGGTGGGCGGCAGCCCGGCGGCGGCGAGGACGCCCGCGATGCGCTCGCCGATCCCGGCCGC
>NZ_JBFABB010000099.1:0-27147 GCF_040640035.1 Micromonospora sp. NPDC023633
CGGCGGGCCCGGGGGGCGGCGGCGCGGACGGGCCGGCGGGGTCGGCGGCCGGCACCCGGCCGAGGGAGCGCGGGTGGGCCCGCCCCGCCGGCTGCCGGGGAATCATCCAGTCCAGCGCCGTCTCCTCCACGTGCCAGCCGTACACGTCCACCCGGCTGACCGGGATCCGCCCCGGGTCGGGGCAGAGGAGCTGCCCACGTACCCGGTCGTTGGGCAGGAAACGCACCTCGCCCCGCCCGTCGAGCACGATCGTCATCCGGTCGGTCACGGTGACCGCCTGACCGCGTACCACCTCCCGGACCGGGCCCGCCTCCGGGCCGACCTCGACGGCGACGGCGGGCAGCAGCGGCACCCGCAGGAAGACCACCCCCATCACCAGCGGCACCACCGCGGCCACCGCGTAGGCGAGGGTGCGGGTCAGCGCCGGGGCGACCGGGCGCGGCACCGGGCCGGTGAGCACCACGGCTCCCAGCGGCGGCACGACCAGCAGCAGCGCCGTGGCCAGCTCGCCGCCGCGGACCGCGGTCGGCACTGCGGGCGCCAGCCAGGCGTAGCTCGCGGCCGCCGCCACGACCGGCAGCACCAGCGCGGTGACGAGGAGCCGGCGCGGGCGGTCCGGATGCCGCAGCCGGGTCCGCAGCGCCAGCAGCCAGAGGGCGAGCATCACCAGCAGCGGCAGGAACCGCAGCTGCCAGGTGAGCGCCGCCAGCGCGATCGCCGCCACCAGCACCCAGCCGGGGGTACGCACGGTGCCGTAGGCGAGCAGCGAGCGTTCCGGGTCGAACCGGTCAGGCGCGCTGACCTGGAGCAGCCGGCCGAGGACGGCCAGCACCAGCACGACGAGCGGGAACGCCCACACCAGCGCGATCAGCAGGGCGCTGAGCAGCCCGAGCGGGCTGACGTACTGCACCAGCAGCAGCATCGTCGGCATGTCCTGCCGGCTGAGCCGCCAGAGCCGCAGCACCAGCAGCAGCACCGGGAACGCGGGCAGCAGCGTCAGCAGCCACTGCTGCGCCTGTTGCGCCTGCTTGGTGCCCGGGCGGCGGTCGGCACGCCCGATCGCGGCCGGCTCGGAGACGGCAGGGCCCATCTCTCCCACGGCCACTGCCGCACCTCCACCTTCTCCTCGGGCTCCGGCTGCCGGCCGACCGCCACCTGCTGCGGGTTGCTGTACTGCTGCTCCGACGCCAGGTACCGGTCGAACGCCGCCTTCCACCGGTCGCCGTCGGGACCCTTCGCCGACTCGTAGAGGGAGAGGTTGACCAGGTCCCGCATCTCGGGGATGGGGCCGGTGTTCACGCCCCACTTCTCCGCCGACTCCGCGCCGATGTCCCAGTGCCGCAGCTCCTTGGGCCGCTGCAGCTTCGTCGCCGGCGGCAGCTCCCCCGGCGGGCGCGGACCCACGAAGCCGGCCAGGATCGCCGCGTCGGTGGTGACCGCGTCGACCTCGCCGTCGTAGAGCGCCTGGATGCACTGGCTGATCCGGTTGCGGCCGATCGGGCTCGCGCCCGCCTCGCGCAGGCGCTGTTCCGAGGTGGACGTGCCCAGCGTGCAGACCTTCGCCCGGTCGAGGTCACGCAGGCTGGCGACCTGTCGGGGGTTGGACGCGAGCGTCAGCACCGACTGCTCGGTCTCCAGGTAGGGGAAGGAGAAGACCACGCCCTGGTCCCGACGCTGCTCCGTGATGCTGTAGGAGGCGATCACCAGGTCGACGGTGACGAAGCTGCCGTCGGCGTCGCGCGCCTGCCGGCGGGCCCGGTCCTCGCTCTCGATCGACAGCAGCGTCACCTCCGGGGCGTCGAAGCCCAGGTCCTCGGCGATCATGTACGCGATGTCGATGTCGAAGCCCTCGAACGCGCCGTTCTCCAGCTTCTGCGCCACGCCCGGCTGGTCGTCCTTCACCCCGATGACCAGCCTGTCCCGGTTGGTCAGCCCGGCCCGCTCGCGCAGCTCGTCCCAGGTGGGCGGGCCGGTGGCCACTACCACCCGGACCGTGGCCGCCACGACCACCACCAGCAGGAGCAGCAGGGCCGCCAGGCGCACCTGCCGGGACCTGGCCGCGCGGGCGGGAGCCGCCGACGCCGGCGGGGTGCTGCTGGTCTCGTCGTCCCGACCCAACTCGGCCCCTCCCCGTCGCCGTCCCCCGTGCGAGCCCTTCATTGTGGTCTATCCCGCCCCGCCACGACAGCAGGCGGTCGGGCGGTCGTGTCGCCGGCGCGTGGCGCCGCGTACGCCAGGCTCCGTGGCCGTTCGGGGCGGCAGCCGCGGCAGGCACCCGCGCCTCGGCCTCGTATCTGCGGTCGCTAGGGTGGGCCGGTGACGACGTTCCGCATCTCGGAGGCCGCCGAGCTGCTCGGGGTCAGCGCCGACACCGTGCGCCGCTGGGTCGACGCCGGGCGGCTCGCCGCCGGCCGCGACGCGCACGGTCACCGGGTGATCGACGGGGTCGACCTCGCCGCGTTCGCGCGCGGCCAGGCCGCCGACCCGGACGACCGGTCGGACGCCTCCTCGGCCCGCAACCGGCTGCGCGGCATCGTGGTCAACGTCGTCAAGGACACCGTGATGGCGCAGGTCGACATCCAGGCCGGGCCGTTCCGGGTCGTGTCGTTGATGAGCCGCGAGGCGGTCGACGAGCTGGACCTGCGCGTCGGCTCGCTGGCCGTCGCGGTGATCAAGTCGACCACGGTGGTGGTGGAACGCGCCTGGCCGTCGGGGGGCTCGCGGGGGAGGCAGGCGTCGTGAGAGCGGGTCGGCCGCGCACGGTCGCGGCAGTGGCGACGGCGGCCCTGCTGGTCCTGGCCGGGTGCGGCGGCGCGGGGGCCACGGCCGGGGGCGGGTCGACCGGCGGCACGGTGACCGTGTTCGCCGCGGCCTCGCTGACCGAGTCGTTCACCCGGCTCGGCCGGGACTTCGAGGCGACCCGCGAGGGCGCCACCGTCGTCTTCAACTTCGCCGGCAGCGCGGCGCTGGCCGCCCAGATCAACCAGGGCGCGCCGGCCGACGTGTTCGCCTCGGCGGCGACGCGGAACATGGCCACGGTCACCGGGGCGGGCAACGCCGCCGGCGATCCGGCCGTCTTCGTCCGCAACCAGCTCGTCGTCGCCGTGCCGAAGGGCAACCCCCGGGGCGTCGTCCGGCTGGCCGACCTGGCCCGGCCGGGCGTGAAGGTCGCGCTCTGCGCGGAGCAGGTGCCCTGCGGCGCGGCGGCGCGCACGGCGCTCGACGCCGCCTCGGTCACCCTCACCCCGGTCACCCTGGAGCAGGACGTCCGGGGCGCGCTGTCCAAGGTGCGGCTCGGGGAGGTCGACGCGGCCCTCGTCTACCGCACGGACGCGCTGGCCGCCGCGGCAGACGTGACGGCCGTCGAGTTCCCCGAGTCCGCGCGTGCCGTCAACGACTACCCGATCGTCGCGCTGCGCGACGCGCCGAACCCCGACGGCGCGCGGGCCTTCGTCGCGTACGTCCGCTCGGAGCGGGGGCGCGCGGTGCTCACCGAGGCGGGGTTCCAGGCCCCGTGACGCGTACCCACGGCCTGCGGACCCGCCGGCGGGGCGCCGGGGTGCCCGTCGCGCTGCTGCTGCCGGCCGCGCTGGGCCTGCTCTTCCTCGTCCTGCCGCTGGTCGGGCTGCTGGCCCGTACGCCGTGGGCCACCCTGCCGCAGCGGCTCGCCGCGCCCGGCGTGCTCACCGCGCTGCGGTTGTCCCTGCTGACCGCCACCCTGGCCACGCTGCTCTGCCTGGTGCTCGGGGTGCCGCTGGCCTGGCTGCTGGCCCGCGTCGAGTTCCCCGGCCGACGCCTGGTACGCGCCCTCGTCACGGTGCCGCTGGTGCTGCCGCCCGTCGTCGGCGGGGTGGCCCTGCTGCTGGTCTTCGGCCGGCGGGGCCTGCTCGGCGGCTGGCTCGACGCGACCTTCGGGATCACCCTGCCGTTCACCACCGCCGGCGTGGTGCTGGCGGAGGCGTTCGTGGCGATGCCGTTCCTCGTGATCGCCGTGGAGGGGGCGCTGCGCGGCGCCGACGGCCGGTACGAGGAGGCGGCGGCGACCCTCGGCGCCGGCCGCTGGACGACGTTCACCCACGTCACCCTGCCCCTGGTGGCCCCCGGCCTGGCGGCCGGCGCGGTGCTGTGCTGGGCCCGGGCGCTCGGCGAGTTCGGCGCCACCATCACCTTCGCCGGCAACTACCCGGGGCGCACGCAGACCATGCCGCTGGCGGTCTACCTGGCCCTGGAGACGGACGTGCAGGCCGCCGTGGTGCTCAGCCTCGTCCTGCTCACCGTCTCGGTGGCCATCCTCGCCGGGCTGCGCGACCGCTGGATCACCAGCCCGTGAGCGCGCCCCTGCTCGACGCGCACCTGGTGGTGGAGCGGGACGGGTTCCGCCTCGACGTCGCGCTGCGGGTCGCCGCCGGCGAGGTGGTCGCGCTGCTCGGCCCCAACGGGGCGGGCAAGACCACCGCGCTGCGCGCGCTCGCCGGCCTGCTCCCGCTGACCGCCGGGCACGTCACCCTCGACGGCGTCGACCTGGACCGGCCGCGGCGGCGGGCCTGGACGCCGACCGAGCGCCGGCCGATCGGCGTGGTCTTCCAGGACTACCTGCTCTTCCCGCACCTGAGCGCGCTGGAGAACGTGGCGTTCGGGCCCCGGCGGCACGGCGCCGACCGGCGCACCGCCCGCCGGACCGCCCTCGACTGGCTGGACCGGGTCGGCCTGGCCGAGCACGCCCCCCGCCGGCCCCGGCAGCTCTCCGGCGGGCAGGCGCAGCGGGTCGCGCTGGCCCGCGCGCTCGCCGTCGAGCCGGCGCTGCTGCTGCTGGACGAGCCGCTCGCCGCGCTCGACGCGCGCACCCGGCTGGACACCAGGGCGGAGCTGCACCGGCATCTCGCCGCGCACCCGGGGGCCGCCCTGCTGGTCACCCACGATCCGCTGGACGCGCTGGTGCTGGCCGACCGGCTCGTGGTCGTCGAGGAGGGCCGGGTGGTGCAGGAGGGGGACGCCGCGACCGTCACGGCGCGGCCCCGCACCGACTACGTGGCCCGGCTCGTCGGGCTGAACCTGCACCGGGGTCACGCCGACGGGCACCGGGTCAGGGTGGCCGACGGGCTGACCCTCACCGTCGCCGACCGGCTCGACGGGGAGGCCTTCGTCGCCTTCCGGCCGTCGGCGGTGGCCCTGCACCCGTCGCGCCCCGAGGGCAGCCCGCGCAACACCTGGGCGGCGACGGTGGCCGGCGTGCAGCGGCACGGCGACAACCTGCGGGTGCGGCTCGACGGGCCGATCGGGGTGGCTGCGGACGTCACGCCGGCCGCCGCCGCCCAGCTGCGGCTGGCCCCCGGCCAGCCGGTCTGGGCCGCGGTGAAGGCGGCGGAGACGCACGCGTACCCCGCCGGCTGACACCCGGGTCCCGGGCCCGGCAGCAGCGCGCGGGCCGCGGTCGGGCCGCGCCGGTTTCGGGCCGGGTCAGGCGGCGGGGTCGGCGGCCAGCAGATCGGCGTGCGCGGCGCGGAGCCGGGCGAGGCCGGGGTCGCTGCCCGGCGTGACGCGGCGGTCGAGCTCCGCCCACACCTCGGCGAGGGCGGCGGTGACCGCGCGCAGCTCGGCGGAGTGCCGGCGGCTGCTGCGCCGGTGCGCCTCGTCGAGGCGCCGGGCCCAGCCGGCGGTGACGGCGGCGAGCCGGTCCGCGTCGGCGCGGGCCTGGGCGGCGCTGCGGGCGGCGGCCGCCGGGACGATCGCGGCGACCGGTCGGGGGTCGCCGTCGCGGGTGACGACGGTGACGGTGTCGGTCAACTCGGCCAGCGCGACGAGCTGGGTGAGCCGGGTGCGCGCCTCGCGCAGCGGCACCGAGCGCGGCTGGTCGGTGTGCGGGGTGAGAGCGGGGACAGCCATGGATGGATGGTCGCCGCCGGGTACGACATTTCCGCAAGCCCGCCCGTCCAGGGTGGACGGGCGGGGCCGGAAAACTGGCGCGAACCGGGGTCGCCGCGGCGGATACGCTGCCCGCCCGACGCCGCGCCGCGAACCGGCGCGGCGGACCCCGCCACCTGAAGGAGCTGCCGGTTCCGCCTCGACGTCCGAACGGTCGACCTGCGGACGGTCAACTCGCTGACCAGTACCCGTCGATCCCCACCCACCACGCCGGGTCACGGTCTACTACCTGGAGGTGTACGGCGGCAAGGTCACGGCCGCCTCCCGGCACTACACCGCCGAGCGCCGGGTCGGGCACCAGCTCTTCGACGTGGCCGTGCTGGACGACCCCGCGCCGATACTCGACTGGCCGGCCCCCGGATCTCGGCCTGGCGCGACGGCGGCGGCCAGCGCTTCCTCGGCGAGGCGGAGCTCGTCGGGCGGGCCGACGCGCTGCGCCTGCCGACCGTGCCCCGGCTGGCGACCGTCGCCGCCGGAGAGCTGCCTCGCGACATCGACGGGACGCACACGTTCCTGGCCGGCCACCTGCCCCGGACCCTGGTGGCCCTCGACGGACCGGCCGGCCGCTCCGAGGGGCTGGTGCTCCGCGCGGCGGACCGCTCGGTCATCGCTCCAGGACTACGAGCGCACGGTGCGGCGCCGCGCGGGTCGGCGCTGACCACGGTTCGGCGGCGCGCCGGTCGGGCGCGCCACCGGATTGGCGGGGAGACGACGGCCGGCGACGGACGGGGCCGCACCGCTGATCCGGCGGGCGACCGCCGAGGCGCGCGGGGAAGTCCGGCCCGCACACCTGGACAACTACAGTTAACAATCCTAATAATTGTGCATCCGTCGATCCGACGGCCCTCGTACCCGGGAGGTCCGGATGCGTCGCCCTGCCCGAAACCTGTTGCTGGCCGCCGTGGCGGCCCTCGCCACCGTCACCGCCACCACGCTGACCCTGGCCGCGCCGGCCCGCGCCGCCGGCCCGACCGCCACCTTCGTCAGGACCGCCGACTGGGGCACCGGATGGGAGGGCCGCTACACCGTCACCAACGGCGGCCCGAGCACCATCACCGGTTGGCAGGTCGCCTTCACCCTGCCGGCGGGCACGACGCTCGGCTCCTACTGGGACGCCACGGTGAGCAGCGCCGGTCAGCGGCACACCTTCACCAACCGCTCGTGGAACGGCACCGTGGCCCCCGGCGCCTCGGTGTCGTTCGGCTTCCTGGCCACCGGCTCCGGCACCCCCACCGACTGCACCCTCAACGGCGCGCCGTGCTCCGGCGGCACGCCCACCAGCCCGCCGACCAGCGCCCCACCCACCACGGCGCCGCCGACGACCGCACCGCCGACGACGCCACCGCCGACCACCCCGCCGCCCACCACTCCCCCGCCCGGCGGGCTGCCCCGGCACGCGTTGATCGGCTACCTGCACGCCAGCTTCGCCAACGGCTCGGGCTACCTGCGGATGGCCGACGTGCCCGCCGACTGGGACATCGTCAACCTCGCCTTCGGCGAGCCCACCACGGTCACCTCGGGCGACATCCGGTTCCAGCTCTGCCCGCCCGCCGAGTGCCCGGGCGTCGAGACCGAGGCCGAGTTCGTCGCGGCGATCCGCGCCAAGCAGGCGCAGGGCAAGAAGGTGCTGCTCTCCATCGGCGGGCAGAACGGGCAGGTCCAGCTCACCACGACCGCCGCCCGGGACACCTTCGTCCGGTCCGTGTCGGCCATCATCGACCGGTACGGCCTCAACGGGCTCGACATCGACTTCGAGGGGCACTCGCTCTACCTGGACGCCGGGGACACCGACTTCCGCAACCCGACCACGCCGGTGATCGTCAACCTGATCTCCGCGATCCGCACCCTCAAGCAGCGGTACGGGGCGGGCTTCGTGCTCACCATGGCGCCGGAGACGTTCTTCGTCCAGCTCGGCTACCAGTTCTACGGCTCGGGCCCGTGGGGCGGGCAGGACCCGCGCGCCGGGTCGTACCTGCCCGTGATCCACGCGCTGCGCGACCACCTCACCGTGCTGCACGTGCAGGACTACAACTCCGGGCCGATCATGGGGCTCGACAACCAGTACCACACGATGGGCAGCGCGGACTTCCACGTCGCGATGACCGACATGCTGCTCGCCGGCTTCCCCGTCGCCGGCAACCCCGACCGCGTCTTCCCGCCGCTGCGCGAGGACCAGGTGGCCTTCGGCGCGCCCTCCTCCCCCAGCGCCGGCAACGGCTACCTCGCCCCGGCCGGGGTGCAGGCCGCGGTGACCTGCCTGGTGAAGGGGCAGGGCTGCGGCCCGTACACCCCGCGCAGCGGCACCAACCCGGCCTTCCGCGGGCTGATGACCTGGTCGATCAACTGGGACCGGTTCTACGCCTGGGAGTTCCGCCTCAGCCACGGCCCGTTCCTGCGGGCGCTGCCCTGAGCGCGTGCCGCCGTCCGGGCCACCCCGGCCCGGACGGCGGCACGGGTCACGCCGACCCGGCCCCGGGATCGAAGCGGGGAGGCTCGCTTCGGGCCCACGCCGCCACAATCCGGTTGCGCCGGCGGTCGGCCCGGCCCACGATCCGGTGGCGGACACGGGACCGGACCGCCGCAGCGACGCCCGACCACGCGGGCGGCATCCGGGGGGGCGGGAGGGCGGACGTGAAGGGCATCCGTGAACTGGCGGCCGCTATCGACGCGCGGGCGGTGGTGCTCGTCGAGGGGGCGAGCGACCGGGTCGCCCTGGAGACCCTCGCCACGCGCCGCGGCCGGGACCTGGACGCCGACGGCGTACGGGTGGTGTCCATGGGGGGCGCGACGAACATCGGCCACTTCCTCGACCAGCTCGGTCCGGCGGGACGCGGGCTGCGGCTGGCGGGCCTCTACGACGAGGCTGAGGAGGGCTTCTTCCGGCGCGGGCTGGAACGCTGCGGCCTCGGCGCCGACCTGTCCCGGGCCGGCCTGGCGGGCCTCGGGTTCCACGTCTGCGTGGCCGACCTGGAGGAGGAGCTGATCCGCGCGGTCGGCGTCGCCGGGGTGCGGGCGGTGCTCGCCGCCGAGGGCGAGCTGCGCTCGTTCGACCTCTTCCAACGGCAGCCGGCCCAGCGGGGGCGCGCCGTCGAGGCACAGCTGCGCCGCTTCCTCGGCACCCGGTCCGGCCGCAAGAGCGCGTACGCGCGGCTGCTCGTGGCGGCGCTGGCGCCGGACCGGGTGCCCCGCTCACTCGACGCGGTGCTCGCCGACGTCTGACCGGACGCCGCGCCACTCGGGCGCCAGCACCGACCACACCTCGATGTCGATCCGCCCGGCCGGCCCCGGGTAGACCTCGCGCAGCGTCCCGTCGAGGCGCATGCCCAGCCGCCGGGCGGTGGCGATGCTGCGGGCGTTGTCCGGCTTGGTGCGCCACTCGATCCGGTGGATGCCGCGCTCCCGCACGGCCCAGTCGACGATCCGGCCGACCGCCCGGGTGACCAGCCCGTGGCCCTCGCCGGCGGGCTCCAGCCAGCAGCCGGCCTCGCAGACGCCCGACGCGGTGTCGAACGAGACGAACATGACCCCGCCGACCAGCTCGCGCCGGTGCCAGATGCCCCAGATCCCGCCGGCGTCCCGCGCCCGCAGGTCCGCGTAGCGCTGGAGCACGGCCCGGGCACCGGCCTGGTCGGTGACCATGAACGAGGGCGACACCCAGGGCGCGATGTGCGTACGGGCCCGGTCGAGGTGGGCGAGGAACTCCTCGGCCCGCCACGGCTCCAGGGGACGCAGCTCGGCGTCCTCGGTCAGGGACAGGGCGAACACGGTAGACCTCCCGATGCGAACGACTGAGCGGGCAATGTACCGCTATACACCTCGCGTATACGCGATGTGTATAGTCGCCGGCATGTCGATCGGACAGACATTCCTCGGCCTCCTGGAGGCCACCCCACGCCACGGCTACGACATCAAACGCCTCTACGACGAGCGCTTCGGCCACGCCCGCCCGCTCGCGTACGGGCAGGTCTACGCCACCCTCTCCCGGCTGCTGCGCGGCGGCCTGGTCGAGGTGGAGGCGGTCGAGCCGGGCGAGGGCCCGGAGCGCAAGCGGTACGCGATCACCGAGGCCGGTGTCACCGACGTCACGCAGTGGCTGGCCCGGGCCGAGAAGCCCGAGCCGTACCTGCAGAGCACCCTCTACACCAAGGTGGTGTTGGCCCTGCTGACCGGCCGCCCCGCCGCCGACGTGCTCGACGTGCAGCGTTCCGAGCACCTGCGGATGATGCGCGAGCTGACCCGCCGCAAGCGCGACGGCGACCTCGCCGAGCAGCTGGTCTGCGACCACGCGCTGTTCCACCTGGAGGCCGACCTGCGCTGGCTGGAGCTGACCGCCGCCCGCCTCGACGAACTCGCCGCGGCGGTGCGGTCGTGAGCGCGCCGCTGCTGGAGGCCGAGGACCTGCACCGCTCCTTCGGGCCGACCCGGGCGCTCGCCGGGGCCAGCCTGCGCGTGCACCCTGGCGAGGTGCTGGCCGTCATGGGCTCGTCGGGCTCCGGCAAGTCCACCTTGCTGCACTGCCTCGCCGGCATCGTCCGGCCCGACTCCGGCCGGGTGCGCTACGCCGGCCGCGACCTCACCGCCCTCGGCGACGCCGAGCGCAGCGCGCTGCGCCGGGAGGAGTTCGGCTTCGTCTTCCAGTTCGGCCAGCTCGTACCGGAGCTGACCTGCGTGGAGAACGTCGCGCTGCCGCTGCGGCTGGGCCGGGTCGGCCGCCGCGAGGCGGAACGGCGGGCCGCCGGGTGGCTGGACCGCCTGGAGGTCGCCGAGGTGGCCGGCAAGCGGCCCGGCGAGGTCTCCGGCGGGCAGGGGCAGCGGGTGGCGGTCGCCCGGGCGCTGGTCACCCGGCCCCGGGTGGTCTTCGCCGACGAGCCGACCGGCGCGCTCGACTCGCTCAACGGCGAGCGGGTCATGCGGCTGCTCACCGCCGCCGCCCGGGAGAGCGGGGCGGCCGTGGTGCTGGTGACCCACGAGGCGCGGGTCGCCGCGTACTCCGATCGGGAGGTCGTGGTCCGCGACGGCCGCACCCGGGACCTGGAGGTCGCGGCGTGACCAGGCTGCGCGACCGCGCGGCCGACCTGCTCATGGGCGCCCGGATGGCGTTCACCGGCGGCCGGGACGGCTGGCTGCGGGCGGTGCTCACCGCCGTCGGCGTCGGGGTGGGGGTGGCGATGCTGCTGCTCGCCGCCGCGGTGCCCGCCGCCCTGGACGCCCGGCAGGCGCGCGGCGACGCCCGCGACGACCTGCGGATGGGCGAGCCGATCCCGGCCGCCGCGAACACCCTGCTGGTCCGCCAGACCGACACCGAGTTCCGGGGGCAGCCGGTACGCGGCCGGGTGCTACGGCCCGAGGGACCGGCCGCGCCGGCGCCGCCGGGGGTTGCCGCGCTGCCCCGCGCCGGCGAGGTGCTGGTCTCCCCCGCCCTGCGCGACCTGCTCGGCTCCGGCGACGGCGCCCTGTTCGCGCCCCGGCTGGGCGGGGCCACGGTCACCGGCGTCATCGCCGACGAAGGGCTGGCCGGCCCGCGCGAGCTGGCCTACTACCTGGGCAGTGACACCCTCACCGCCGAGGACGCAACCCGGCTGGACGCGTTCGGCGGCGGGCTGCCCGGCGAGGCCTTCGACCCGGTGCTGGTGGTGCTGGTGGTCGTCATCTTCGTGGTCCTGCTGCTGCCCATCGCGGTGTTCCTCGGCGCGGCCGTGCGGTTCGGCGGGGAGCGGCGCGACCGGCGGCTGGCCGCGCTGCGGCTGGTCGGCGCCGACGCCGCGATGGTCCGCCGGATCGCCGCCGGGGAGGCCGCCGCCGGCGCGCTGCTCGGCGTCGCGGCCGGCGGCGTGCTCTTCGCGCTCGGCCGGCAGGTGGTGCCGCTGGTCACCCTCATGGACCTGAGCGTGTACGCCGCCGACGTGCGCCCGCCGCTGCCGCTGGTGGCCGCCGTCGTGCTGGCGGTGCCGGCGCTCGCCGTCGTGGTGACGCTGGTGTCGATGCGCGCCGTGCTGGTCGAGCCGCTCGGGGTGACCCGGCGCGCGACGCCGGTGCGCCGCCGGCTGGTGTGGCGGCTGCTGCTGCCGGCAGCCGGGCTCGGGCTGCTGCTGGCCGGCACGGCCGGCGTCGCGCCGCTGGGCGGCGAGCGGCAGACCGCGGCCGGCGCCGTGCTGCTGCTGGTAGGCGTGGTCACCCTGCTGCCCTGGCTGACCGACCTGCTGGTACGCCGGCTGCGCGGCGGCCCCGTCGCGTGGCAGCTCGCGGTGCGCCGCCTCCAGCTCGACAGCGCCGCCTCGGCGCGGCTGGTCAACGGCATCGCAGTCGCTGTGGCGGGCACCATCGGGTTGCAGATGCTCTTCGCCGGGGTCGCCGGCCGGTTCACCTTCGACACCGGGCAGGACACCTCGCGGGCCCAGGTGCAGGTGCAGTTCCCGGCGCGGGCGGACGCGGCGGCGGCGCTGGACCGGCTGGCCGGCGCGTCCGGGGTGACCGCCAGCAACGGCACCCTGACCACCTCGGTCACGGCCGCCGGGGCGCACACCGTGCTGCGGATCGGCGACTGCGCGGCGCTGGCCGAGTTCGCCCGGCTCGACCGGTGCGCCGACGGCGACGTGTTCCTGGTCGCCGAGCCCGAGGGCCGGTCGGCCGGCATCCGGCCGGGCGGCACGGTCGCGGTCGCGAACACCGAGGGGGTGACCTGGCGGGTCCCCCGCACCGCCCGGGAGGCGCCGGTGCGCACCGACCCGTCCGGCTACCGGCAGGGCGGGGTGCTGGTCACCCCCGGCGCGGTCGGCGCCGCCCGGCTCGGCCCGCTGGGTGCGGACGCGTACCTGCGGCTCGCGCCCGACCGACCGGACGCGGTGGAGCACGTCCGCAACGCCGCCGCCGGCGTCGACCCGTACGCCTCCGTGCTCACGCTGACCGGGGAGCGCCGGGCCACCCAGTTCGTCAGCGTCCAGCGCGGCCTCTACGTCGGCGCGGTGGTCACCCTGCTGCTGATCGGGGCCAGCATGCTGGTCGGCGTGCTGGAGCAGCTACGGGAGCGCCGCCGGCTGCTGGCGATGCTGGTCGCGGTGGGCACCCGACGCGCCACGCTGAGCTGGTCGGTGCTGTGGCAAAGCGCCGTGCCGGTGGTGATCGGGCTCGCCCTGGCGGTCGTGTTCGGGCTCGGCCTCGGCGCGGTACTGCTGCGGATGGTGCAGACGCCGGTCACGGTCGCCTGGCCGGCGCTGGGCATCTCCACCGGCCTCGGGGCGGCGGTCGTGCTGCTGGTCACCGGGCTCAGCCTGCCGGTGCTGTGGCGGCTGACCCGACCCGACGGCATCCGCACCGAGTAGGGCGCTGTCCGCCGCGGTGGACAGCGCCGACCGACCGGAGCGCATCGCGGAGAAGTAGCCGCCAGGCAGCGGACGGCCCGGGCCCCTCGCAGGGCCCGGGCCGTTGCCCTCACCGGTCCTTCGCCGGGGGGCTCCGTCCCCCGTCGCTGTCGGGGCGTCGCTACGGTGCCTCGACGCGGGTGAGCAGCTCGGCGAGGTGCACGGCCCGGACGGCCGACCGGCGCCGGCGCAGCCCCGTGCGCAGCTGCCGCAGGCAGCCCGGGTTGACCGCCACCACCAGGTCCACCCCCGCCGCCTCGATCTCGTCGAGCTTCGCGTCCAGGATCCGGCGCGACTCCTTCGGCCGCAGCAGCGAGTACGTGCCGGCGGCGCCGCAGCAGGTGGCCGCCGAGGGCAGCTCCACGTGGTCGGCGACCTGGCGCAGCAGCGCCCGGGGCTCGGCGAAGACGCCGAGGCCGTTGCGCAGGTGACAGGAGTCCTGGAGGGCGACCCGGGCGCGCCGGCCGCCCACCCGCAGCTCGGCCCCGGCGGGCCGGTCGGCGAGCCAGGTGGACAGCTCGCGCACGCGGTCCCGGCCGAGCACGGAGGCGAGGTGCGCGGCGCAGCCGCCGGAGGTGGTGACGATGGTGCCGGGCAGGTCCTCGCCGAGCCGCTCCGCCAGCCGCTCGCCGCCGGCCAGGTCACCGTTGTGCGCGTGCAGCGCGCCGCAGCAGCCCTGGGCGGTGGGGGCGGCCAGCTCGGGCGCGAGCGCGTGCGCCGCCCGGCTGACCGCCGGGAAGAGACCCCGCTCGACACAGCCCAGCATGAGCTGCGCGCCCGGCGCGTCGGGGGCGGCGGACCCGGGGGCGGCCTGCGGGGCGGGTGCCGGGGCCGGCCCGGCCTGGGGCGGGGTGGCGGCCCGGCCGCGGGCGGCGCGGCGGAGGAGACCGGACAGCCGCAGCAGCCACCGCTGCTCGACCAGCACCATCAGCGCCCGGGCCACCAGCGGCCGCCGCCAGCCCCGCCACTGGTGCACCCGCCACTGCTCCAGCAGGCTCCCGTACTCCACCCCGGCCGGACAGACCGGCTCGCAGGCGCGGCAGCCCAGGCAGAACGAGGACTGCTCGGCGAGGGTGGCGTCGTCGGGGGGCAGGGTGCCGTCCTGCAACGCCCGCATCAGCGTGATCCGCCCGCGCGGCGAGGACGCCTCGTCGCCGGTCATCGCGTACGTGGGGCAGGCCGGTAGGCAGAACCCGCAGGAGATGCAGCGGGACAGCTGCTCCGGGTCGAACACGTCGCCGGTCACGATCCGAGCTTTCCGGGGTTGAGGATGCCCGCCGGGTCGAAGGCGGTCTTGATGCGGCGCAACAGGGCGAGCTGGTCGTCGCCGAGCCGGGCGGCGAGGAACGGCAGTTTCGCCGCCCCCACCCCGTGCTCGCCGGTGATCGTGCCGCCGAGGTCGATGGCGGCGGCGAAGACGTCGGCGAAGGCCGCCTCGGCCCGGCGTACCGCCTCGTGGTCCTCGGCCGAGTCGAGCACGCAGGTGGGGTGCAGGTTGCCGTCACCGGCGTGGCCGAAGGTGGCGATGGCGACGTCGTGCCGGGCGGCGATGGCGTCGATCCGGTCGACCATCTCGGCGATCCGCGGCCGGGGCACGGTCGCGTCCTCCAGGATGGTCACCCCGCCCCGGCGGGACAGCGCCGGCAGCGCGCACCGCCGGGCGGCCAGCAGCGCCTCGGCCTGGGCGACCTCGCGGGCCGTGGTGACCTCCACCGCGCCGGCCTCGACGCAGGCCGTGCCAATCCGCTCCAGGTGGGTGGCGACCAGGTCCGGCGGGCCGTCGTCGCCGAAGAGCAGCAGGGCGCCCGCGTCGACGCGCAGCCCCAGGTGGGCGAAGTCCTCCACGGCCCCGATGCAGGCCCGGTCGAGGAACTCCAGCGTCGCCGGCACCACCCCGGCCCGGATCACCCGGGCGACCGCCTCCCCCGCGTCGGCCAGCGTCGGGAAGTACGCGACCCCGGTGTTCGTCGACGCCGGGGCGGGCAGCAGCGCCACGGTCGCCTCGGTGATCACGGCGAGCGTGCCCTCGGACCCGGTGAGCAGCCGGGTCAGGTCGTAGCCGGCGACGTCCTTCCACAGGCGCCCGCCGGTGCGGATGACCTCGCCGGTGGGCAGCACCGCCTCCAGGCCCAGCACGTAGTTGCGGGTCACGCCGTACTTCAGGCCGCGCAGCCCGCCCGCGCAGGTGGCGATCGTGCCGCCGACCGTGGCGACGGTCCGGCTGCCCGGGTCGGGCGCCCAGAGCAGGCCCCGCGCGGCGGCCGCGTCGGCGAGGGCGGCGCTGGTCACGCCCGGTTGCACCCGGGCGAGCAGCTCGTCCGCGCTGATCTCCAGGATCGCCGCGAGCCGGGTCAGCACCAGCACGATCCCGCCGCGCAGCGGCACGGTCGCGGCGCACAGGTTGGAGCCCGCGCCGCGGGGCACCACGGGCACCCCGTGCCGGGTGGCGAGCGCCAGCACCGCGGCGACCTCGGCGGTGTCCGCCGGAAAGACCACCGCGTCCGGGCGGTGCGAGAAGAGGGGCGTGGCGTCCCGGGCGTACGCCACGAGGTCGCCGGCCGCGTCGTGCACGTGCGACGGGCCGACGATGCCGCGCAGCTCGGCGAGGACGGTCGCGGACAGCGCCATGCCCACCCTTTCCCGGCGCGCCGGTCGCGCCCGTAGGTTTTTGCCGGCCGTCGACCGGCTCTCCGGCGACAGTTTTCACCGATCATAGAGAGCCGGACGGGTCAGGTGAAGACGGCGGGGCCCGGCGGCAGGTGCTCCCGCAGCGCGGCGAACTCGGCCACCGTGAGGAAGGACGGGTTGGCCCCCTGCGGCTGCCGGAGCACCTCCGCGCCGGCCAGCCGGGCATCGGCCCGGAAGAGCTCCCGGGGCACCCGGTGCGCCTCGTCGAGGACCGTCAGGTCCAACGGCACCGTCCAGGCCGCGCCCGGCTCGCCCGGTACCGCGGCGGCGGCCACCAGCCCCACGCCCCAGACGCCGTACGCGAGCCGGCCGCGGCTGCCGCTGGCCCAGAAGGCCACCGGCTGACCGGCGCGCATCAGCCGGACCCGGTACCCGGGGCGTACGCACCAGCCCGTCACCCGCGGATCGCGGGCGAAGCGGCCGGCCAGGTCGACCCGGTCCGCGTTGCCCTTGATCAGCCACGCGCCGAGGTCGTCGAGGTGCACCCGTCGGTCGGTCACCCCCTCATCCTCGCCCGGATCCCGGCCGGCCGCCGACCGGCCGGGACCGTCGTCAGACGACGTGGCGCAGGTATCCCGCCACCGACGCGTCCAGGACCTCCCGGCCGGGCCGGGCCCACACCTCGGCCGAGAAGACCTCCACCTCGACCGGCCCGGTGTAGCCGGCCGCGTCGACGGCCTCCCGCAGCCGGCGCAGCTCGATGCAGCCGTCACCGGGCAGCGCCCGGCCGAGCAGCACCCCCCCGGGCAGCGGGGTGACCCAGTCGCACACCTGGAACGCGGCGATCCGCTCCCCCGCCCGGGCGATCTGCGCGTACACCGTGTCGTCCCACCACACGTGGTAGGCGTCGACGACGACCCCGACCACGCCCGGGTCGAACCGCTCGGCGATGTCGAGCGCCTGGCCGAGGGTGGACACCACGCAGCGGTCGGCGCAGAACATCGGGTGCAGCGGCTCGATCGCCAGGGTCACCCCCGCCGCGGCGGCGTACGGGGCCAGCTCGGCGATGGCGTCGGCGACCTGGTGGCGGGCGCCGTCGACGTCCCGGCTGCCCACCGGCAGACCGCCGGAGACCAGCACCAGGACCGAGGTGCCGAGGGTGGCGGCCTCCTCGACGGCCCGCAGGTTCTCCTCCCGCCAGCCGTCGGCGGTGAAGAAGCCGCCCCGGCACAGGGACGTGACCTCGAGGCCGGCGTCGCGGACCAGCTTCGCGGCGCGGGCCAGCCCGTACTCGGCGACCGGCTCCCGCCACAGCCCGATCCCCGGCACGCCGGCGGCGACGCAGCCGGCGACCACCTCGGGCAGCGGCCAGTGCTGCGACGTGGCCTGGTTGAACGAGAACCGCCGCAGCGCGTCCCCGCTCACCGGGCGACCTCCGTTCGCGACTGCGGGGCTCGCAGGACCGGCTCACTCCTCGCGCTCACCGGGCGACCTCCGTTCGCGACTGCGGGGCTCGCAGGACCGGCTCACTCCTCGCGCTCACCGGGCGACCACCGTTCGCGACTGCGGGGCTCGCAGGACCGGCTCACTCCTCGCGCTCACTGGGGCACCCCCGCCACGGTGAACAGCGCCCGGGCGCGGGCGGCGGCCAGGTCGGCGTCGGGCAGCAGCCCGGCGGCGTCGGCGAGGGTGAGCAGGGTCGCCAGGTGCGCCGGCGAGCGGCCGGACTGCGCCCCGCCGACCATCGTGAAGTGGTCCTGGTGCCCGGTCAGCCAGGCCAGGAAGACGATGCCCGTCTTGTAGTGCCAGGTGGGGGCCGCGAAGATGTGCCGGGCCAGGGGCACGGTCGGCGCGAAGATCGCGTCGTACGCCTCCCGCTCCCCCCGGTCCAGCGCGGCGAGCGCGGCGGCGGCGGCCGGCGCGATCGCGGCGAACACCCCGAGCAGCGCGTCGGAGTGGCCGCTCGCGTCGCCCCGGATCAGCTCCGGGTAGTGGAAGTCGTCGCCGGTGTAGAGGCGCACCCCGGCCGGCAGCCGGCGGCGCAGCGCCACCTCCCGGTCGGCGTCAAGCAGGGAGACCTTGATCCCGTCCACCCGGGTGTCGTGGGCCTTGATCAGCTCGACCACGGTGTCGGCGGCCTCGTCGAGGTCGGTCGAGCCCCAGTAGCCCGCGAGCGCCGGATCGAACATCGGGCCGAGCCAGTGCAGCACCACCGGCTCGTCGGCGGCGCTCAGCAGTTCGTCGTACACCCGCAGGTAGTCCTCCGGGCTCCGGGCGGCGGCGGCCAGGTGGCGGCTGCACATCAGCACCGGGCGGGCCCCGGCGGCCCGCACGTCGTCGAGCTGCTCGCGGTAGGCGCGGGCGACCTCGGCCAGGGTGGCCGGACCGGGCGGGAGCTGGTCCGTGCCGACCCCGGCGACGATCCGCCCGCCCACGGCACCCGCCTCGGCGGCGCTGCGCCGGATCAGCTCGCGGGTGGCCGGGTAGTCCAGGCCCATGCCGCGCTGCGCGGTGTCCATCGCCTCGGCCACCCCGAAGCCGTACGACCACAGGTGGTGCCGGAAGGCCAGGGTGCGGTCCCAGTCGAGCACGGGCGGGGCGCCGGGGATGTTCTCCGCCGTCGGGTCGGCGACCACGTGCGCGGCGGCGTACGCGATCCGGCTGGTCGGCGGAGCGACGGGACGCGGGAAGCCGGCGCCCCCGGTCAGCCGGTACCGCCGCCCACCGGGTAGCACCACCTCGGCCGCGCTCACAGCGCCACCCTCCGTTCGCGACTGCGGGGCTCGCAGACCCGGCTCACTCCTCGCGCTCACAGGCCCACCCTCCGTTCGCGACTGCGGGGCTCGCACACCCGGCTCACTCCTCGCGCTCACAGCTCCAGCTCCGGGATGTCCAGCCGGGCGCCCTCCCGCGCCGACCGCAGGCCCAGCTCGGCGAGCTGCACGCCGCGCGCGCCGGCCAGGAAGTCCCACGGGAACGGCTCGTTGGCGACGACGTGCCGCAGGAACGCCTCCCACTGCACCTTGAAGCCGTTGTCGAACTCCTCGTTGTCCGGCACCTCCGTCCACTGCGACCGGAAGGGCTCGGTGACCGGCAGGTCGGGGTTCCACACCGGCTTCGGGGTGACCGCGCGGTGCTGCACCCGGCAGCTGCGCAGCCCCGCCACGGCGCTGCCCTCGGTGCCGTCGACCTGGAACTCGACCAGCTCGTCGCGGTGCACCCGGACGCACCACGAGGAGTTGAGCTGCGCGACCACGCCGCCGTCGAGCTCGAAGATGCCGTACGCGGCGTCGTCGGCCGTCGCCGGGTAGGTGCGGCCCGCCTCGTCGACCCGCTGCGGCACGTGCGTGGCGGTGAGGCAGGAGACCGTGCGCACCCGGCCGAAGAGCTCCTCCAGCACGTACTGCCAGTGCGGGAACATGTCCACGACGATGCCGCCGCCGTCCTCGCTCCGGTAGTTCCAGGAGGGGCGCTGGGCCGGCTGCCAGTCGCCCTCGAAGACCCAGTAGCCGAACTCCCCGCGCACCGACAGGATCCGGCCGAAGAAGCCGCCGTCGATGAGCCGCTTGAGCTTGCGCAGCCCGGGCAGGAAGAGCTTGTCCTGCACCACCCCGGTACGCACGCCGGCGGCGCGCGCCGCGCGGGCCAGGTCGAGGGCGCCCTCGGTGTCCTCGGCCAGCGGCTTCTCGGTGTAGATGTGCTTGCCGGCCTCCAGCGCCCGGCGGATCGCCTTCTCCCGCTGCTGGGTGACCTGGGCGTCGAAGTAGATCTCGACGTCGTCGCGGGCCAGCGCCGCGCTCAGGTCGGTGGTCCAGTCGGTCAGCCCGTGCCGCTCGGCGATCTCGCGGAGCTTGGTCTCGCTGCGCCCGACCAGGACGGGCTCGGGCCAGATCGACGTGCCGTCGGCCAGGGGCACGCCGCCCTGCTCGCGGATGGCGAGCAGGGAGCGCACCAGGTGCTGCCGGTAGCCCATCCGGCCGGTGACGCCGTTGACGATGATGCCTATCGACCTGCGGGTCATGGTGTTCCTTCCCTCCGCGGGCGCCTCCGACCGGGACGGCGGCGGGCGGCGACCTGTTCCACGCCTGCGCCGCCGCCCGGAGGTCCCCGGCGGCGGATTGTCAGGCAAGCGCTTTCCTGGGCAGCGTAGGGAACCCTTCCCTCCTCAGGCAAGGGGCTGCCCGGCCCCGTTGTGCAGCGGGCGTCGCCCGCCGGGCCGGCCGGGCGCGCGGGGCCGGGCAAGGGCTTTCGCTGCGGTACGGTGGCGGGTGGCCGGCACCGGGGCGCGGCCGTCGAGAAACGACCGAGGGGGCGGCAGTGGCGACCCTGTCCGACGTGGCCCGGCGGGCCGGGGTCTCGCCCGCGACCGCCTCCCGGGTGATCAACGGCAGCAGCAAGCCCGTCACCGAGGAGCTGCGCGAGCGCGTGCTCCGCGCCGTCGCCGAGCTGCAGTACGTCCCCAACGCGCACGCCCAGCTGCTGGCCCGCTCGCACCGCGTGGCGGTCGGCGTCATCGTGCACGACGTCTCCGACCCGTACTTCGCCGAGATCACCCGGGGCCTGCAACGGGTCGCCACCGACCAGGGCCGGCTGCTGATGATCTGCAACAGCTACCGCGACCCGGACCGCGAGCTGGAGTACGTCGAGCTGCTGCGCGGCCAGCAGGTCGCCGCGATCATCCTGGCCGGCTCGGGCTACCACGACGCCACCTTCACCCGCCTGCTCAACGAGAAGCTCGCCGCGTACGAGGCGACCGGCGGACGGGTCGCGGTCATCGGCCGGCACGAGCACTCCGGCGACGCGGTGATGCCGGACAACCGCGCCGGCGGCCGGTTGATCGGCGCGGAGCTGTACGAGCTCGGTCACCGGGCGATCGGGGTGGTGGCCGGGCCGGCGGTGCTCACCACCACCACCGACCGGCTCACCGGCCTGCGGGAGTCCCTCGCCGCGCACGGGCTGAGCCTGCCCGAGCACCGCGTCCGGCACGCCGAGTTCGACCGCGACGGCGGCGTCGCGGCCACCGCCGCCCTGCTCGACGCCGACCCCGAGCTGACCGCCATCGTCGCGCTCAACGACTCGATGGCGATCGGCGCGCTGGCGCTGTTGCGCTCCCGGTCGGTGGCGGTGCCCCGGCAGGTGTCGGTCATCGGCTTCGACGACATGCCGATCGCCCGGGACGTCACCCCGGCGCTGACCACCGTCCGGCTGCCCCTGGTCGACATGGGGGCCCGCGCCATGTCGCTGGCGCTCGACCCGGGGGCGGCGGCGCCCCGCGTCGAGGTGCTGCCCGCCGAGGTGGTGCGCCGGGACAGCACCGGGCCGGCCCCCGAGGTCACCCCGGTCCGCCCCCGGGGGGCCGGATCCGCCGCGCCAGCCGACTCCCGGCCGCCCGCAGCCGCCGGCGGGGGCGGGCCGTCGCGGCCGTCGCCGCGTGGAGGCTGAGCTTCCACACCAGGTCGGCGGCTCCGAGCGCGGACGTGACGACGACCATCGCGACGACGCGACCGCCGGCACCGGCACGCGCGGTCAGATGATGAAGTGGGTCCAGTAGGCGAGCCAGGTGACGAAGAGCGCGCCCTGGAGCAGGGCCAGGGCGGCGGTCAGCCAGGCGTCGACGCCCGCGTGGCGGGCCCAGCGGGCCAGCACGAGGGCGACCGGGAAGACGGCGATCAGGTAGCGCAGCAGGCTCTTGTACACCGGCGGACCCATCGACAGCGGCACCAGGACCATGGTCAGCCCGTACACGAAGTAGGGCAGCCCGAGCCGGCGGGCGCCCGCGACGAGGACCGCCAGCACCAGCACGGCGACCCACACCCGCAGGGCGTCGCGGGCCGGGGTGTCGGTCAGGCCGTGCCAGAGCACCGCCAGCGGGTTCTGCACGCGGATGCCCCAGCCGGTCTCCTGGGCGTGCTTGTAGGCGAACCAGTCGCCGCTCTGCCACCGGCAGAACGCCATGAAGGCCAGCCAGCCGGCGGGCACCAGCGCCAGCGGCCAGCCGAGGCGGACGTACGTCCACCACGCGCGCGGGCCCAGCCGGTAGCGGTGCTGCCGCAGCAGCACCAGGGCGAGCGGGAGCACGACGAGGAACCCGACCGAGCGGCTCATCGCCAGGAAGAAGCCGACGACGCCCACGAGCAGCCAGCGCCGCCGCTCGGCCAGGTGGAAGGCGGCGAGCGCGAGGCAGAGGAACAGCGACTCGGTCAGCGCCGCCTGGAACAGGAACCCGGCCGGCAGCAGCACCAGGTAGCGGACGAACCGGCGGGCGGAGGCGTCGTCGCCGAGCAGCCGCTCGCCCAGCCGGTGGGCGTAGAAGAGCATCAGCAGGAACGCGACGTTGGCGACGAGCAGCAACGCCAGGGCGGTGTCCCCACCCAGTAGCGGGGCCAGCGGACGGGCCAGGAACGGATAGAGCAGGGGAAAGCCGAAGTCGCGCCACGGCTCGTCGAGCGGCTGCTGCGCCAGGTGGTCGTAGAGGAACGAGTCCCAGGCGAACCAGAGCGCGAGCGCGCGGTGCCCGGAGACCGCCCGCTGCTGCTCGCGCATCATCGTCTCGTCCGGCGGCGGCGCCCAGGGCACGTCGTCGAAGGCGCTCAGCGCGAGCACCCCGAGGGCGCTGAGCACGATCTTCGTACCGAAGAAGACGGCGAGGACGAACAGCCACGGCGACGGCACCCGGCCGGTGGCCCGCGACGCCGCCCGCCGCAGGTCGTGCCCGCGCCCGGCCAGCCGGCCGGACACCGCGCGCCAGCGCCGGTCCGAGACGGCCCGCACTCTGTCCATCACGCGTCTCCCGATCCGGCCGCCCGAACGGTGCCACATCCCCGTTCTCGCCCCGTTGACACGTCGGCGCGACCCGGGGTGGACCGGGTGCCGAGCGCCCCGCGGCGCACCCCCGCGCGGTCCGCCGGAGCCGGGGCGTCGCGGGGCGGACGGGGATTAGGGGTGAGTTCGGGCCGGTGCCGGGTAAGCGGGCCGCCTCCGGGAGGCGGAAGCAGGGGGCGACGGGCATGGGCGAAGAACGCGGCACGGTGGTCATCGGCGCTGGGCCGGCAGGCCTCACCGCGGCGTACGAGTTGCTCCGGCGGGACAGCCCGGTCCGGGTGTTCGAGGCCGACGAGGTGGTGGGCGGGATCAGCCGCACCGTCGAGCGGGACGGGTGGCGCTTCGACATCGGCGGGCACCGGTTCTTCACGAAGGTGACCCGGGTCGAGGAGTTCTGGCACGAGATCCTGCCCGACGAGGACTTCCTGCTGCGGCCCCGGATGAGCCGGATCTACTACCGGGGCGCCCTGTTCGACTACCCGCTGAGCGCGACGAACGCCCTGCGCAACCTCGGCGTACGGGAGGCCGTGCTCTGCATGGGCTCGTACGCGCGGGCCCGGCTGCGCCCGCCGAAGGACCAGTCGCACTTCGAGGGCTGGGTCTCGGCCCGCTTCGGCTGGCGGCTGTACTCGATGTTCTTCAAGACGTACACGGAGAAGGTCTGGGGGATGCCGGCCGACCGGTTGCAGGCCGACTGGGCCGCGCAGCGGATCAAGAACCTGTCGCTGGCCAAGGCGGTGCGCAACGCGGTGCTGCCCAGGCGCAACCGCAAGGACGTGACCAGCCTGATCGAGGAGTTCCAGTACCCGAAGCTCGGCCCGGGCATGATGTGGGAACGCTGCGCCGAGGAGGTCCGCCGGCGCGGGGGCCGGGTGGACACCGGCACCTGGGTGACCGCCGTGCACCGGGACCCGGAGCGCCACCGGGCCGTCGCCGTGACCGTCAACGGGGCCGGCGGGCAGCACACCGAACCGGCCGCGCACGTCGTGTCGTCGATGCCGATCTCCGAGCTGGTCGCCGCGCTGCGCCCGGCGCCCCCGCCGGAGGTGGTGGCCGCCGCGGCCGACCTGCGGTACCGGGACTTCCTGACGGTCGCGCTGGTGGTGCCGGAGGAGTTCTCGTTCCCGGACAACTGGATCTACGTGCACGACCCGGCGGTGAAGGTCGGCCGGATCCAGAACTTCGGCTCCTGGTCACCGCACCTGGTCAAGGACGGCCGCACCTGCCTCGGCCTGGAGTACTTCGTGTTCGAGGACGACGAGACCTGGCGTACGCCGGACGCCGAGCTGATCGCCGCCGCGACCGCCGAGCTGGAGCGGCTCGGCCTGGTCCGGCCGGGGGTGGTCGAGGCCGGCTACGTGGTGCGCATGCCGAAGGCGTACCCGGTCTACGACGAGCGCTACCAGCGCAACGTGGACGTGATCCGGGACTGGCTGGCGCGGGAGGTGCCCAACGTGCACCCGGTGGGCCGCAACGGCATGCACCGCTACAACAACCAGGACCACTCGATGCTGACGGCGATGCTCACCGCCGAGAACATCGCCTGCGGTACCCGGCACGACGTGTGGTCGGTCAACGTGGAACAGGACTACCACGAGGAGTCGAGCCACGACGGGGACGGCCGGCGGGGCACCGGCCGGGACGCGCCCGTCGTGCCGGCCCGGCCCGCCGCCCCGGTCGGCACGGCGCTCGACGGCGCCACCCGGCCCGAACGACCGGCCCAGGTCCGCCTCGGCTGAGCCGCCCGCCGCGCGCCGGCGGCCAGCCAGGCCTCATCGACGATCCCTCGCCAGACACAGTCCTCAAGATCTGACTCGAAGCCGTGACGCGGTGGATCGGCTCACGCGTTGTCGCGCACGAACGCCCGCATGAGCTCGGCGCACTCAGCCGCGTGCGTCTCCGCCAAGAGGTGCCCCCCGTCGTAGATGTGCGCGTCCATGCGCTCGAGGGCGCGGTGGTAGGCGAGGACCTCGTCGGTCGGGTCGGCCCAGTAGGCCCTGGCGCTGTCCCACTGCTCGCCGAGGCCGTCCTCGTGCGCGTTGCCGCTCTGGACGATCAGGCCGCGGATGCGAGTCGGGGCGCGGGTGGCCAGGTGGTATCCAACTGGCGCGCCGAAGTCGTGCAGGTAGACGAAGAAGCGTTCCATGTCTACGTGCATCCGGATGGAGAAGACGAAGAAGAGTCCGGGCAGGGTTTGACAACCGGGAGCTCTGACCGGCACGACGTGCCGCCGCGCGCCGGATCCCACCCCCGGCAGGTGGAACCCGGCGCGCGGCGGGGCGTCGGTCAGACGGCGGCCTTGACGGCGGCCTCTGCGCGCAGGTCCTCCTCGGAGGCGCCCCGGCGCCAGTAGCCGGAGAAGGTGACGTGGCGACGGTCCAGGCCGCGCTCGCCGACGAGGTGCCGGCGCACCGAGCGCACCATCGAGGACTCGCCGGCGATCCAGGCGTACGGACTGCCGCTCGGCAGCCGGGCGGCGCGCACCGCGTCGGCCAGCAGGGTGCTGCCGGGGGCGGTGCCGCCCCGCACGATCCAGCGCACCTCGGCCCGCGCCTCGGTGGGCAGCTCCTGGATGTCCCCCGCGTCGGGGACCTCGATCCAGGCCCGCACCGGGGTGTCGGCCGGCAGCCAGGCCAGGATGCCGGCGGCGGCGGGCAGCCCGGTCTCGTCGGCCACCAGCAGGACGGAGTCCGTGCCGACCGGCGGGCGGAAGCAGACGCTGCGGTTGTCGTGCACGGCCGGGCCGAGCAGCACCACCCGGTCGCCCGGCAGGGCGTGCCGGGCCCAGCGGGAGGCGGGGCCGGTGTCGCCGTGGCTGACGAAGTCGATGTCCACCTCGGCCAGCTCGGGGCGCTGCTCCCGGATGGTGTACGAGCGCATCACCGCGCGCACGTCGGGGTCCATGGCCCGGTAGGCGCCGAACCAGTCCTCCTCCGCCCCGACGGGGAGCACCGGCTCGGGCTGGCCGGGGTGCGGCAGGAACAGCGACACACTCTGGTCCCGGCCGCCGCCGGCGAAGTCGACCAGCTCCGGCCCGCCGAAGGTGACCCGGACCAGGGAGGCGCCGACGCGGCGGGCACCGACGACCTGCGCGGCGAAGAGGCGGTACTGGACGGCGACGGCGGTGGTCACGAGGTCACCTTCTTCGCGCCCTTGATGGCGGTGGCCAGGTTCTCCAGCAGCGGCGCGGCACCGGCGTACGAGAAGCGGGGCACCGCGTTCCACGGGGTGATCTGGTTGGCCTTGACCGCGGGGAGCTGCTGCCAGGTGGGCTTGGCAGCCATGTCCTTCGGCTGCAGGGCCGTGTCCCGGTTGTCGAGCAGGATCAGGTCGGCCGGGAACTTGCCCGCGTTCTCCCAGCTCAGTGCCTCGAAGTAGTCGCCGGCCTCGAGCTTGGTGGGGACGACGATGTCGACGCCCAGCTCGGCGAAGTACATCAGGTCGGTGCTGACCTTCGGGTTGGAGACGTAGAACAGGTCGGGGCTGCCGGAGGCGGCCATCACCTTGATCCCCGGGTTCGCCTTGACTGCCTGGCGGACCGACTCGGCGGCGGCCTCGAAGCGGGCCTTGGCGTCGGTGACCTTCTTCGCGGAGAGGTCGGCGCCGAGGGACTCGGCGAGCTGCGCGTACCGCTCGATCGGCTTGGTCATCGGCACCCGGGCGGTGGTGACGACGACGCTGGGGGCGAGCGGAAGGATCTTGCTCTTGCTCTCGTCCGGCACGTACCAGAGGGCGCCCGGGTCGTACATGTGGGTGACGAGCAGCTCGGGCCGCAGAGCGGCGTACTTCTCCAGGTTGAACTCGCCCCAGACGTTGCCGAGGATCTCCACGGACTCCACGTCGAGGTCGCCGGCCTGCGGGTCCTTGCTGCCGTCGGCGCGCTTCGTCTCGCCGAACACCCCGACGATCTGCTTGTCCAGGCCGCAGTCGACCAGCGCGGCGGCGACCCCCGTGAAGGCGACCACCCGGGTCGGGCGGGCGTCGGCGCTCACCTTCTCGTTGCGGTCGTCGGTGAACGACCACGGCCCGCCGGAGCTGTTGGCGGCGGGGGCGGCGGAGTCCTCGTCCCCGCCGCAGCCGGCGAGCAGGGCCGCCAGGGTGGCGGCGCCACCGGCGGCGAGCAGCCCCCGGCGGGAGAGGCGGCGGGCGGACACGGGATGCGGCATGGCAGTGTCTTTCGATCAGGGTCGGGCGAATGACCATGGACAGCGGGGTTAGGTTAACCTAACCTAAACCGCTGTCAAGTCCCGTTCGGAATTCCGCACCACATCGGAGCCCACACTGTCCGCCACCCTCTCCCCACGCCTCGGCACCGCGCCGGCGCCGCCCGCCGTACGCCGGCCCGGCCGGGCCGCCCGGCGGGCCCCCGCCCACGCGGGGTCGGTTCTGCTGATCGCGGCCGTAGCGGTGCTAAGGA
>NZ_JBFABB010000100.1:0-27000 GCF_040640035.1 Micromonospora sp. NPDC023633
GGGTGGGACGACGGCGGTGCCGCCGCGGCGGGCGGCGCGTCCTCCGCCGGCGGGCGGAGCGTGGGCAGCCGGTCCCCGTGCTGGTGCGGCACCCGGGACCTGGCCGGCCGGGCGGGCGGCTCGTAGGCGCCGGCCGGGAGCTGGTCGACGGCCGGTGCCACGCCGGGAGGCGTCCGGTGGGCCGCGGCGGCGGGGTGGATCGCCTCGACCTCGTGGCCGGCCTGGGCGGGCGGCGGCGGGGGGGCGGGCGCCGGCGGGAGCGCCGCCGGGGCCGGTGCGGCGGCCGGCTGCTGTCCGATGGCGGGGTGCTCCCGTCCGGTGGCCCGCTGCGACGGCGTCGCCGGCCGGGGGCGCGTGCCGCCGAACAGGTCGAGGAAGGGTGAGTCGATGTCGGCGCTGTCGCCGGTGCCGGCGGGTTGCGGCTCGGCCGGCGGCATCCGGCGTGGGGCCGGACGGGGCGCCTGGAAGACGCCCACGCCACCGTGCCCGGGGGTGGTCACCAGGGCCGGGTCGAGGGCGACCTCGTCCGCCTCGGGATTGTCCGGGTAGTCGAACGACCGCGCACGGTTACCGTGCGGGACGGCCGGGTGCCCTGCCGGGGAACCCGGCGTGGAACTGCGATTCATGCGACCGCCTCATCCGCGTCGTTCGACTGCCTGGTCGGGGTGCGACCGGTCATGCCAGTTCCTCCCGGATCCTGATCCGACTGCCGACCAGGCGGGGGTCCCGCTGCTCCGCGGCCGGCTCCCGGGTCCGCCGCCAGTCGGTCAGCGCGGTGCGGATCACCATGCGCGCGGGCCGGTCCGGGTCGACGTACCGGAAGATGAACGAGGTGCTCACGATGGCGAGCGCGATCTCCCAGGCGGGGAAGAGCTCGACCTGGAACGTGAACAGCCAGTGGATGAACATGTAGAGGGGGACGAGCAGCATGAACAGCCCGTACTGGGCGTACGGCAGGTGGACGGGAAGGGTGTAGCCGGGCGGCCCGAGGTAGACCAGGCGAGCCCGGTAGATGTCGTCGTCGGTGCGCAGCCGCATCTCGTGCCCGCGCCTATTCGAAGATCAGGTCGATCAGGTAGTCGCCGATGAAGAAGAGTGTGGCGGCTCCGGCGATGAAGGCGAGCCCGACGATCGCGATCGCCGAGCTGGTGAGGACCTTGGAGATCTCACCCCGGCTGGCCCGCCCGATGAAGATGACGCCCAGCACGGCCAGCAGGATCGGTGCGATCTTGCTGGCGAAGAAGGTGACGACACCCTCGGTGTCGATGCCCTTGGGCGCGGGCTCGGCGAGTGGAGTCGACGCCAGGGCGGAGAGCGTGTGGGCGGCGGCGGACGTTGCCGTCTCCATCAGCTCGATGGCGATCACTGGAACCTCCCCAAGTCGCGGCCGGCGGCGCCGCGGTGGTGCAGTAGGCATGCCTGGCGGGAACGGTGCTCCCTGTGCGCAGCGTCGGCGACCCTGCGTTCGTTACCCACCACGGAGGGTGGTGAGCTTTGGGCGGATTTTCCCGCTTCGGCCCTCCCTCCAGGCTTCGCCATCTCGATGCCGGGCAATTCCAAAGCGTACGGGCACCCACTGTTTGCGACAAGCCGCGAAGAGTCTGCCCGATCCGACCCGGACGACCGATCGTACACCCGTTCGAATGCGCATGTCACCGCCCTCGACCCGGCCCGCTCGGGGCGCACCGGTCGACCGGTACCGTCTAGCCGTGACCGATCTGGTACGGGCCTCGACCCCGGTGGTGATGGGCGTCCTCAACGTCACGCCCGACTCCTTCTCCGACGGCGGACGGTACGCCGACCTCGATGCCGCCGTCGGACACGGCGTGCGGCTGCGGGCCGACGGCGCCCACCTGGTGGACGTCGGTGGCGAGTCCACCCGGCCCGGCTCCGACCGCGTCGACGCGGAGACCGAGACGGCCCGGGTGGTGAGCGTGATCCGGGAGTTGACCGCGGCCGGCGTGCCGATCAGCATCGACACCACCCGCGCACGAGTCGCCGAGGCGGCCCTCGCCGCCGGCGCGGCCGTGGTCAACGACGTCTCCGGCGGCCTCGCCGACCCCGACATGGCCCGGGTGGTCCGGGACGCCGGCTGCCCCTGGGTGCTCATGCACTGGCGGGGCCACTCCCGCGAGATGGGGGAGCTGGCCCGCTACGCCGACGTGGTCGCCGACGTGCGCGCCGAGCTGGGCCGCCGCGTCGACGAGGCGCTGCGGGCCGGGGTCGCCGCCGACCGCATCGTCGTCGACCCGGGGCTGGGCTTCGCCAAGACCGCCGCGCACAACTGGGAACTGAGTCGGCACCTGTCCGAGCTGCTGGACCTCGGCTTCCCGCTGCTCTTCGCGTCCAGCCGCAAGTCGTACCTGGGGCGGCTGCTGGCCGGCCCCGACGGCACCCCCCGCCCCACGGACGGCCGCGACGTGGCCACCGTCGCCACCAGCCTGCTCGCGGTGGCGGCCGGCGCCTGGGGCGTACGCGTGCACGACGTCCGCGCCACCGTGGACGCCCTCGCCGTCTGGCAGGCCACCGGCGCGCCCCGCCTGGCACCCGCGTCCACCGGCGGGGTCCGCCCGGCCCACGCCGGGGCCGGCCGGGCGGACCGCGCCGCCGACCACGGAGGAGACCGATGACCGACCGGATCCAGCTGACCGGCCTGCGGGCGCACGGCCGGCACGGGGTGTACGACTTCGAACGCGCCCAGGGGCAGGACTTCGTCGTCGACGCCGTCCTGGAGCTGGACCTCGCCCCGGCGGCCCGCTCCGACGAGGTGGGCGACACCGTCCACTACGGCGAACTGGCCGAGCGGCTGGTCGCGGTGGTGACCGGCGAGCCGGTCAACCTGATCGAGACGCTCGCCGACCGGCTGCTGGCCGTCTGCCTGGCCGACCCCCGGGTCGAGGCCGCCACGATCACCGTGCACAAGCCGGAGGCGCCCGTCCCGCACGCCTTCACCGACGTGGCCGTCACGATGACGCGGCGGCGGGACCGGTGACCCGCGCCGTCCTCTCCCTGGGCAGCAACCTCGGCGACCGGCTGGCCCACCTGCGCTCGGCCGTCTCGGCGTTCGGCGACAGCGTGCTCCTGGTCTCCGGGGTCTACGAGACTCCACCGTGGGGGGACGCGGACCAGCCCGCCTACCTGAACGCCGTGCTGCTCGCCGAGGACCCGGCCGCGACCCCGTACGACTGGCTGGAGCGGGCCCGGGCGGCCGAGCGCGCCGCCGGGCGGACCCGCGACCCGCAGCGGCGTTTCGGGCCGCGCACCCTGGACGTGGACGTCATCGCCGTGTGGACCGACGGCGACGAGCCGGTGCTCAGCGACGACCCCGAGCTGACCCTGCCGCACCCCCGGGCCCACCTGCGGGCCTTCGTGCTGCGGCCGTGGATCGACCTCCAGCCGTACGGGCGGCTGCCCGGCCACGGCTGGCTGACCGACCTGCTCAACAACGGTCCGGCGGCCGACGACGCGCTGGATCTGCGCCCCCGGCCGGATCTGGCGATAGAGTCGACCGCATGACCCAGTGGAGCCGGCCGGCATGACGCAGGCACGATCCCCACGACCGGGCGGGACGAGCCCCGAGCGGTCCCGGATGGGCCCGACCCGGATCTCCACCCTGGTGGTGGCCGGTCTCGGCGCCGCCGCGCTGGCCTGGCTGCTGATCAGCACCCTCTACTACGACTACCTGCCGGACCTGCCCTGGCTGCCCGTGGTCACGCTCGCCGCGCTGGCCGTGCTGGAGGCGTACGCCGCGGTCAACACCCGGGGGCGCATCGAGCGCCGGCCGGGCCGCGACCCGGTCAACCCGCTGCTGGTGGCCCGGTTCGTGGTGCTGGCCAAGGCGTCCGCGCTGGCCGGCGCGATCTTCGCCGGGTTCTACGCCGGGCTGACCGGTTGGCTCTTCGTGGAGCGCACCGACGCCGCGATGGACGACCGGCCGATCGCCGGCGCCGGCCTGCTCGCCGGGCTGGCGCTGGTGGCGGCGGCGCTCTGGCTGGAGCGCTCCTGCCGGGTTCCCGAGCAGGAGGACGACGAGGACCGCGAGCCCGGCGGCCGGGAGGGCCGCCCCGGCCCGCGCTGATCCCGGGGGGTTACGCCCGGCCTTCCACGCGGGTACGGTGCCTGCGACCGGAGAGCAACGCCGCCCCGGTCCGCCCGCGCGTCGGACCTGGCTGGACGGGCGGCCACGTGGGAGGCGGCGTCATGCGGTACGACGAACCGGGGCGTGAGCCGCCCCCCGAGCCCTCGTCCGGCATCCCCGCCTCGGTCCTGGAGAACGTCTTCGACGACCCCGCGCACGGCGAACCCGGCCGCGACCGGTTCGCCGTGCACGTCGTCTGGGAGCTGCTGCTCCTGGCCGGGCTGGGCGTCCTGGCGTACCTGCTCTGGCGGGAGGAGCCGGCCGCGCTGCGCGGCGACGGGCTGCGGTCCCTGCTCCTCGACGCGGTCGTGCTCGGGCTGCTGGCGCTGGCCGCCGGACTGACCCTGCGTACCGCCGCGGTGAACCTGGCCGTCGGCCCGGTGGCGGTCGCCGCCGCGCTGCACGTCGCCGAGCAGGGCGACCGGGGCGCCGAGGCCGCCGCCGGACCGGCCCTGGCGGTCGCCGCGCTGGGCGGGCTCGCCCTGGCGCTGGTCGTGGTGGTGCTGCACGTGCCCGGCTGGGCCGCGTCCCTCGCCGGCGCGGCCGCAGTGATCGTGTACGTCGAACAGCGCTCCGCGGCGGTCCTGCCGCAGGGTGACTACGACCCGGAGCGCGGTGCCCTGCACCTCTTCGTCGGGTTCGCGGCCGTCGCGGTGCTCGGCGGCCTGTTCGGTTCGGTGCGTGCCGTCCGCCGGGTGGTCGGCCGGTTCCGCCCGGTCGTGGATCCGGCCCGCCGCCGGGGCGCGGTGGCGGCGGCGGTCACCTCCGGCGCGCTCGTCGGCTCCACGGTGCTGGCCGCGCTGGCCGGCATGCTCACCGCCAGCCGGGACATCGCCCCGGTTGCGCCGGACCCCGGGCTGGACTGGACGGTGCTCGCGGTCGGCCTGGCGCTGCTCGCCGGCACCAGCGCCTACGGCCGGCGGGGCGGGGTCTTCGGCACCCTGCTGGCGGTCTGCCTGGTCACGGTCTTCCTCGCGTACGCGCAGGCGCGGGGCTGGACGGTGAGCCGGTGGGCGGTCGGCGCGGTGGCGATCGGCGTCGGGCTGCTCGTCACCCGGCTGGTCGAGGCGTACGGGCGGCCGGCGACCGGCGCGGCGGCGGAGCCGGTCCCCGCCGGGGACGGCCGGATCGGCGCGGGCTGGACGGCGCCCCCCGCGGACCCGGAGCCGGTCGGCGACTGGCCGCCGGCCGTGCCGAGGCGGTCCCCCGAGAGTCCGGTGGGCCCCTGGAGCGACCCCGGCTGGGAGACCGGTCCGCGCCGGTGGGACGCCGGCGAGCGGTGAGCCGGTGCCGCGTCCACCGGTCCGGGAGTGATCTCGCCGGTTAGGCTCGGCGGCATGACCGACACACCATCGACCTCCGCCGGCCCGTCGTTCGAGGAACTCGACGCGCTGTCCACTGAGGAGCTGCGGGAGCGGGCGTTCGCGGTCGCCCGGGAGCGCCGCGACGTGCGCTTCTTCTGGTCCGTGCTGCGGCACCTGCCGAACGCGGACGAGGCCGCCGCCCTCGACGGCGCCCCCAACTCGGTCGGGCCGACGATCGACGAGGCCGCGGCGCTGTGGCGGGAGCTGACCGGGCACGGCTACGAGGAGTCGGCGCCGCTGCTGCGGGCCGCGTTCATCGACTACCTGATGAAGCACCCGCGAGGGTGACGGAGACCGACGGCCCCGGGCAGGTTTGCCCCCTGCGGTCCGCCGGGAACTGATCCGATCATGGCGCTCACCAACCCGTCACGCACCGGCGGTCGCTACGGGACGGCGGCGGGCACGGGCGCGCTCGCGGCGCTCCTCCTGGTCGCGGTCTGCGGCAGCCCGGCGTACGTGGGCTGGGCCGCCGGCACCGACCCGAACTCCGCCGGCGGCTGGTACCTGCAACTGCTCTCCTGGCCGGCGTGGCACTTCAACGGTGACGGGGCGGCCGGCAACCTGCTCGTGGCGAACCTGCGGGCCGTCCTGCTGGTCATCCTCGCGGCGCTCTTCCTCTACCTGCTGCCCACCTCGCAGGTGGCCCGGGTGCAGGGGTCGGGGACGCAGTTCTTCTCCGGCTGGGCGGCGTACGTCCTCGCCAGCGGCTTCGCCTCGCTGCTCGCTGCCTTCCTCGGCCCGGAACCGTCGCTGCTCACGGCGATCCAGGCGGGCGGCACCGGCGCGACCTACGGCTTCCTCTCCGGTTGGATCATCGGCACGGCCAGCCTCGGCGGTCGCGCCTGACCCGGCCGCCCTCACCGCTCGGGCGTGCCCAGTTCGAGCAGCCGCGCCCGGCTGAGCACGCCGATCGGCCGCCCTCCGTCGGTCACCACGACCCGGTCCGCTGACGAGGTCAGCAGCACCCCCAGCGCGTCGTACGCCGAGCCGCCGACCGGCATCGTCGGCAGCTCGGCCACCCCGGTCTCCGGCAGCGGTTCGACGGCCTCGCCGGTGACCGGGGTGACCGCCAGCCGGCGGATGCCCCGGTCCGCGCCCACGAACTCCCGGACGAAGGGCGTGGCGGGCGCGCCGAGCACGGCGGCCGGCGTGTCGTACTGCTCCAGGCGCCCGCCCTCGGAGAGCACCGCGATCCGGTCGCCCAGCCGGACCGCCTCGTCCAGGTCGTGGGTGACCAGGACGATGGTCTTGCGCACCTCGGCCTGCAACCGGAGGAACTCCTCCTGCAACCGGGTCCGCACGATCGGGTCGACGGCCGAGAACGGCTCGTCCATCAGCAGCACCACCGGGTCGGCGGCGAGGGCCCGGGCCACCCCGACCCGCTGCCGCTGCCCGCCCGAGAGCTCGTGCGGGTAGCGGCGGCCGAACGTGGCCGGGTCGAGCCCGACCAGCTCCAGCAGCTCGTCGGCCCGGCGGCGGCTGCGCTGGCGGGGCCAGCCGAGCAGCCGGGGCACGGTGGCGACGTTGGCGCTGACCGTCTGGTGCGGAAAGAGCCCGACGTTCTGGATCACGTAGCCGATCCGGCGGCGCAGCCGGACCGGGTCGACCCGGGTGACGTCCTCGCCGCCGAGCAGGATCCGGCCGCCGGTCGGCTCGATGAGGCGGTTGACCATCCGGAGCACCGTGGACTTGCCGCAGCCCGACGGTCCGATCAGCACCGTCAGCTCCCCGGCCCGGATGTCCAGGCTCAGCTCGCGTACGGCCTCGGTGCCGTCCGGGTAGCGCTTGCGGATGCCCTCCAGGGCGATCGACGCCGCGCGCGGCTCGGCGGGGGCGGTGCCCTCCGGGGTAACGTCCACACATGTCCTTCCGCCTGAGCTACCGGGCCGACCCGGGTAACCCGTGGTTCTCCTGGCAGTACGTGCGGGACAACTCTGACACGATCCTCGCCGCGTTGCGTGAGCACGCCTCGCTGACCGCCCGGGCGGTGCTGATCGCCGCCCTGATCGCGCTGCCGCTGGCGGTGGCCGCGTACTGGTACCGCTCGCTCGCCGGGCCGGTCCTGGCCCTCACCGGGGTGCTCTACACGGTGCCGTCGCTGGCGCTCTTCGCGTTCGTCGCCCCCTACCTGGGCATCGGCGCGGTGACCGCGCTCAGTGTGGTGGTCCTCTACGCGCTGCTGGTGATCGTCCGCAACGCCGTCGCCGGGCTCAACCAGGTGCCCCCCGAGGTCCGCGAGGCGGCCGAGGGGATGGGGTACGGCCGCTGGGGCCGGCTGTTCCGGGTCGAGCTGCCGCTGGCCCTGCCGGGCATCCTCACCGGGCTGCGGCTGGCCACCGTCTCCACCGTGGCCCTGGTGACCGTGGGCGTGGTGATCGGGCGCGGCGGTCTCGGGCAGCTGATCTTCGCCGGCTTCCAGAACAACTTCTACAAGGCGCAGATCATGACGGGAACGCTGCTCTGCGTCCTGCTCGCCCTGGTGCTCGACCTGGTCCTGGCCGGCGCGGGCCGGCTGCTGACCCCCTGGCTGAAGCGGGCCCGGTGAGCGCGAGGAACGCAGCGGAGCGGAGTCCCGCAGTCGCGAACGGAGGGTGGGCTCGGTGAGCGCGAGGAACGCAGCGCAGCGGAGTCCCGCAGTCGCGAACGGAGGGTGGGCCCGGTGAATCCGGTCGAGGCGGCGCTGGTCTGGCTCAACGACCCGCTGAACTGGACGAATCCGGGCGGCATCCTGGACCGGCTGGGCGAGCACCTGTCGATGTCGGCGGCGGCGGTGGCGCTCGGCTGCCTGGTCGCCTGGCCGATCGGGCTCTGGCTCGGGCACACCGGCCGGGGCGGCGGCCTGGTGGTGCTGGTGTCCAACGTGTCGCTCGCCGTCCCCACGCTCGCCCTGCTCACCATCCTGCCGCTGACCTTCCTCGGCTTCGGCCGGCCGTCGGTGGTGGTCGCGCTGGCCGTCTTCGCGGTGCCGCCGCTGCTGGCGAACGCGTACACGGGGGTGCGGCAGGCCGATCCGGAGGCCCGGGACGCGGCGCGCGGGATGGGCTTCTCCGGGTGGCAGCTGCTGCGCCGGGTCGAGCTGCCGCTGGCGGTGCCCTACCTGGCGGCCGGGTTCCGCACGGCGGCGGTGCAGGTGGTGGCGACCGCCGCGCTGGCGTCGTTCGTCAACGGCGGCGGTCTGGGCCAGATCATCCGGGCGGGTTTCGGGCTGGACATCGCCGCCGGTGGCGGCCAGATCATCGCCGGTGGCGTGCTGGTGGCCGGGCTCGCCATCCTGCTGGAACTCGTGCTGGCCCTGGTCGAGCGGCTGGTCACGCCCCGCCCGCTGCGGGCCGGCAGCCGTCGGGCGCGTCGCCGGGCGGCGCAGGCGGTGGCCGGCGGCTGAGCGTCGTCCGCCCACCCGCACGCCGCGCTCCACCGGTGCGCGCGGACGGGGGAGCCCGGCTCGCTTCTCCGCGCGCACCGGTCGGGCGCCGGGTCGGAGCGCCTGCCCGCCGAGGCACGCGGTGACGATCCGGTGACAAACTCGCTCCCGGGTTGTCGGTCCCGCGTGGAAGATGTTGGGTGGGAGACCGGGCGGCCCCAGGGGAGTCGCCCGTGGGGCACAGCGGGCGGCCGGACCAAGATCGCCCGTCGGACACGCGGCCGGCCCGGCAGGGCCGCGCCGGGACACGGAAGGCGGGCACTGATGCGCGCACGTACACGTCTGGCCGTCGGTGCGGTGGGAGCCCTCGCCGCGGCGGGGCTGCTGACCGGATGCGGCGACGCCGGCTCCTCCGGCACGGACGCCCCGGAGCAGGCGGCCTCGGGGGCCGGCTGCGCGCCGGTCGCGGGTGACCAGCTCGTCGTCCTCGACGACGACAAGAAGCTCCAGAACACCGACAACGTCATCCCGGCGGTCAACGCCGACGCGGCCGACCCGCAGCTGATCGCGGCGCTGGACAAGGTCTCGGCCGCGCTCGACACGCCGAAGCTGATCCAGCTCAACAAGGCCGTCGACGTCGACCGCAAGACGGCGCAGAAGGCGGCCGAGGAGTTCGCGGCGGCCAACGACGTCACCGCGGGCATCGCCAAGGGGCCCGGCGGGCAGATCGTGATCGGCGCGGCCAACTTCACCGAGAACCAGATCCTGGCCGAGCTCTACAAGATCGCCCTGACCGCCGCCGGCTACGACGCCAAGGTGCAGCAGATCGGCAACCGCGAGCTCTACGAGCCGGCCCTGGAGAAGGGCGAGATCCAGGTGATCCCGGAGTACGCGGCGACCATGGCCGAGTTCCTGAACACCAAGGCCAACGGCAAGGACGCCCAGCCGGTGTCCTCGCCGGAGCTGGACAAGACCGTCACGGCGCTCAAGGCGGCCGGCGACAAGGTGGGCCTCGTCTTCGGCACACCGGCGGCGGCGCAGGACCAGAACGCCTTCGCCGTGACCAAGGCGTTCGCCGACAAGTACGGCGTCAGCACGCTCTCCGAGCTGGCCGCCAAGTGCTCGGGCCAGGCCACGGTGCTGGCCGGGCCGCCGGAGTGCCCGCAGCGACCGAAGTGCCAGGCGGGGCTCGTCCAGGTCTACGACTTCAAGGCCGGCTCGTTCAGCTCGCTGGACCAGGGCGGCCCGCAGACCAAGAACGCGCTGAAGACCGGGGCCGCGAGCGTGGGCCTGGTGTTCTCCTCGGACGGCGCACTGGCCGTCGGCTGACCCCCGGCCGGCCGCCGGTGGCTCCGTGCCGCCGGCGGCCGACGGGCGGGCCGACGTCGAGCCGCGCAGCCGGTCGGTCGCCGCCGACGGGGGCGATCGGCGGCGAAGATGTCGGATGCCCTGTTCACCCTTTCCCAGGCGCGGCAGGTCTCGGTAGGCTGCGGACCCATGCCAGCCCCGGTCGCCCTCGCCGACAAGCGCATTCCGTCGATGCTCACCGTATTCTTCTGGGCCGGTGTCGCCTTGGCGCCGGTGGCGGCGTTGATCCTGCTCGTCGCCGACGGCAACGGTCCGCTGCGCTTCGCCGCCGTGCTCGCCATCCTGGCCGTCGTCCTGATCGGCCTGTCGATCGCGTTGCGCCCCGACGGCGCGGGCCCGGCCCGGACCGAGGAGCTGCTGGACGAGATCGAGCAGCTCCGCCGCGAGTTGCGCGGGGAGATCGTGGCCGCCGCCCAGCGCGGCAACCAGGCACTCGACCAGGCCCAGCGGGCCCAGGATGAGGTCACCGCGCTGCGTCGGCGGCTGGACGCCAGCAGCGCCGCGCTGGCCGGGGTCGACGCTCCGGCCAATGCCGGCCGGGCCCGGGCGTCTGTGGACGACGCGGTCGCCGGCCGGGAGCGGGTGCCGGAGCAGGCCGACGCGGTGCCCCGCCGGGGGCGCGCCGACCGGGACGACGAGGAGCCCGCCCGCAGGCCGCAGCCGGCTCCACGGGCCGAGCGGTCGGCGCCCGGCCCGGTCGGCGGGTACGGCGCGGACGAGCCGGCCCCGGGAACGGCTGGCGGGTACGGCGCGGACCGGCCGGCCGCCGGCGCAACTGCCGGTGTGTACGGGGCGGCCCGGCCGGCGGAGCCGGGGAGCCAGCCCGCGGCCCGCCCGCTCGGGGTGGTACGGCACACCGAGACCGTGCACGTGACCACGCGGCACACCATCGTGGACGGCGCCGCGTCCGTTCCCGGCGACCGGGGCACCCGGTACGGCGGCGGGTACGCGGGACGCTGGTCGCCGGCGCAGGAGGAGCAGCCCTGGTCGGGCGAGCCGGACGACCGCTCCTGGCCGGGCCACGGGCACGACGACCCGGACGACCGGTCCCGCCACGACGACCGGTCCCGCCACGACCGGTCACGTCGGGACGACCGGTCACGTGGGGACGACGACGGGTCGCGGCCGGGCCCCGGGGCCGCCCGGGACGACCGGCTCCGGCCGGACCAGCCCGGCGAGCGGGAGTGGTCCGCCCAGCCCGGCGAGCGGGAGTGGTCCGCCCGGCGCGGCGAGCGGGAGTGGCCGGGTCGGCCCGACGAGCGCGGACAGCAGTGGGACGACCCGGGTCCGGGCGGCGCGGGCGCACCGGGCTGGGGGGCGCCGGCCGAACCGCCCGCGCGCGGCCGGCCGTACCCGCCCGACGAGGCGGGGGCGGAGGGCGGGGAGTACTGGTCGCAGCTGCGCGCCGGGGACCGGTGGGCCGCCGTGCGGGACGACGACCGGGGCCGGGAGCTGCGGGTCGGGGAGCGGCGCGCCGAGGTGCACGCGGACGCCACCGGCACCGAGTACCGGGTCGCGGACCGCTGGGCGGCGGTCCGGCGGGAGGAGCCGCGCCGGGGCCCGGAGCGGGCCGACGACGGGTGGCGCGGCGGCTGGTCGGAGCCGGACGGCGCCCCGGCCCTGCCGGCCGGCGGGGTGCCGGTGCCCGACGAGTGGCGTCCGCCCCGCCAGCGGGGACACCAGCCCGAAGCGCGGCACGACGTCCGCGAGCCCGAGGCGCACCACTCCCGTCGGGCGGAGCCGGGGCCGGAGCGGCCCGGCCGGCGGCAGGAGGAGCGCTACGGCTACCCGCCGCAGGACGACGTGCCCCGCGCGGGCGGTGCCCGAAACGCCGACCGCTGGCGCTGACCCCGACCGCACGCCGCGACCGGCCACCCGGACCGAAGCCGCGACCGGGAGCCGCGACCAGGAGCCGCGACCGGGAACGCGACCGGGAACGCGACCGGCCACCCGGACCGGAGCCGAGAACGGGAGCCGAGAGCGGGAGCCGCGACTGGAGGCCGAGAGCCGGAGCCGCGGCCGGGCGGGTCACTTGTCGATGTCGCCGACCACGAAGAACATCGAGCCGAGGATGGCGATCAGGTCCGGCACCAGGCAGCCGGGGAGCAGGGTGGCCAGCGCCTGCACGTTCGCGTACGACGCGGTGCGCAGCTTCAGCCGCCACGGCGTCTTCTCGCCCCGGGAGACCAGGTAGTAGCCGTTGATGCCGAGCGGGTTCTCGGTCCAGGCGTAGGTGTGCCCCTCGGGGGCCTTGAGCACCTTCGGCAGCCGGGTGTTGACCGGCCCGGTGAGCCGGTCCACCCGGTCCAGGCACTGCTCGGCGAGGTCGAGCGAGGCGTACACCTGGTCGAGCAGCACCTCGAAGCGGGCGTGGCAGTCCCCGGCGGTCTTCGTGACCACGGGCACGTCCAGCTGGTCGTAGGCCAGGTAGGGCTCGTCGCGGCGCAGGTCGAGGTCGAGGCCGGAGGCGCGGGCGACGGGCCCGGACGCGCCGAACGCGGCGGCGTCCGCGGCGGAGAGCACCCCGACGCCGACCGTACGGGCCAGGAAGATGTCGTTGCGCCGGATGAGGTTGTCCAGGTCCGGCATCCGCCGGCGTACCTCGGCGATGGCGGCCCGCGCCCGGCCGGTCCAGCCGGAGGGCACCTCCTCCTTGAGCCCGCCCACCCGGTTGAACATGTAGTGGATCCGGCCGCCGGAGACCTCCTCCATCACCGCCTGGATGGTCTCCCGCTCGCGGAAGGCGTAGAACATCGGCGTGATCGCGCCGATCTCCAGCGGGTAGGAGCCGAGGAACATCAGGTGGTTGAGCACCCGGTTCAGCTCGGCCAGCGCCATCCGCAGCCAGGTGGCCCGCTCCGGCACCTCCATGCCCATCAGTCGTTCCACGGCGAGTACCACGCCCAGCTCGTTGGAGAACGCCGAGAGCCAGTCGTGCCGGTTGGCCAGCACGATGATCTGCCGGTAGTCGCGGACCTCGAACAGCTTCTCCGCGCCCCGGTGCATGTAGCCGACGATCGGCTCGCAGGCCACCACCCGCTCGCCGTCGAGCACCAGCCTGAGCCGGAGCACGCCGTGCGTGGAGGGGTGCTGCGGCCCGATGTTGAGCACCATGTCGGTGCCGAGCTGCTCCCCGCCGGCCCCGGTGCCGACGGTCAGCTCGCGGAGGTCGCCGGCGTCCGTGGTCATGCCCGTCATCGTGCCATGAACGACGCGGGGTCGACGCCGACCGGTTGCCGCAGCCACCAGTGCCCGCCCAACCCGGCCGGGTCGGTCAACTCGGCCACCGCCGACGCTGCGGCGAGCGCCCGCACGTATCCGGCCGGGTCGCCGGTGGCCAGGCTCAGCGGCGGTCGCCCGCCGTCGGCCCCGAGCGCCCGCAGCGCCTCCCGCTGCGACACCAGGTCGTACGCGCACCCGGCAACCGTGGCGCCGGCGGAGGCGACCGAGTCGACGGCGACGTGCGCGGTGACGTCGCGGCTCCCGTCCGGCACCGGCGGCACCTGCCGCCCGCCCCGGTACCCGGTCAACGTTCCGTCCACGGGTCGGCCGTCCCGCAGGTGCCCGTAGTCGACGGCCAGCGCCAGCCCCCGGTCCACCCTGCGGACCGCCTCGGCCCAGGCGTCGTCGCGCGTCCGGCCGATCTCGGCGCGCGCGCCGACCGGGTGCCGCGACCCCGGTCCGGTCGGGGCGGTCTCGTCGGCTCCGGCCGCTGACGCCGGCCACCACCGTTCGAGCCAGTCGGCGTCGGCGGGGCCGACGGGGTCACCGACGGTCTCCTCTCCGGTGGCCGGGTCGACCAGCAGGTACCGCCAGCCGTCCCCGGCGCGCGACGCCACGTCGAGCGGCACGTTGTCCAGCCACTCGGTGGCCACCAGCAGCCCGGTGAGCCCGGAGGGGATCTCGTCCACCCACCCGATCCGCTCGGGGAGGCCGTCGGGCCGGGCCGCCTTCTCGACGGCGGTGAGGCGTACCCGGGAGGCGAGCGGGACCGGCGCGGAGGGTGAGGCGGCGGCGGACGGCGACCCGGCGCGGGCCGACGGGCGGGAAGCGCCCAGCGCGGCGGAGAGGGCGCGCAGCAGCTCGCCCCGGCCCGCCCCCACGTCGACGACGGAGAGGACGCAGGGGTGGCCGAGGGCGGCGTCGACCTGCTCGACGAGCCGCAGCAGCGCGGCGGCGAACGCCGGCGACGCGTGCACGCTGGTGCGGAAGTGGGCGGCCGGCCCCGACCCGGAGACGAAGAAGCCGCCCGGTCCGTAGAGCGCCCGTCGCATCGCGTCCCGCCAGCGGATCGACATCAGTCCGTTCCTCGTTCGGCGTGCGTCACCGTGCCGACCCTACGCAGCCGGTCGGCGAGGCCGCTCGTCCCGCCCCGGCTGAGTGGGGGGCGGAGCCATCGGTGAACGTTTTCACACATCCTTGTCCCGCTTCCGTCACCCCGGCGCATACTTGCGATCGACCGGTACCCCTTCTCGAGGACTGGATCGTCGCCATGAGCGCACCCCTGCGCCCGCGCCCGGCCGCCCCCCACGGGGCCGCCGTCCCGCCGGCCGCCACTCCCCGTTTCCTGACCGTCGGCGTCGTCGGCTCCGGCCGCGTCGGTGCCGTGCTGGGCGCCGCACTCGTCGCCGCCGGCCACCGGGTCGTCGCCGCCACGGCCGGTTCCGGCGCCTCCCGGGCCCGGGCGGCGCTGCTGCTGCCCGGCGTGCCCCGCCGCTCCGCCGCCGCCGTGGCGCGGGCGGCCACCGACCTGCTGCTGATCGCCGTGCCCGACGACGCGCTCGCCGGGGTGGTCGCCGCCCTGGCCGACGGTGGCGCGCTGCGCCCCGGCCAGGTGGTCGCGCACACCTCCGGCGCGCACGGGCTGGCCGTGCTCGCCCCCGCCGCCGCGGCGGGCGCCCGTCCGCTGGCGCTGCATCCCGCGATGACCTTCACCGGTACGCCGGACGACCTCGCCCGGCTGGCCGGCATCTCGTACGGGGTGACCGCCCCGGCGGAGCTGCGCCCCCTGGCCGCCCGGCTGGTCGCCGACCTCGGCGGGGTGCCGGAGTGGGTCGGCGAGGCGGACCGGCCGCTCTACCATGCGGCGCTGGCGCACGGCGCCAACCACCTGGTGACCCTGGTCAACGAGGCGGCCGACCGGCTGCGCGACGCCGGGGTGGCCCAGCCGGAGAAGGTGCTCGCCCCGCTGCTGCGGGCCGCCCTGGAGAACGCGCTGCGCCTCGGCGATGACGCGCTGACCGGGCCGGTGTCCCGGGGCGACGCCGGCACGGTCGAGCGGCACCTGGTCCGGCTCGCCGCGACCGCCCCCGAGTCGGTCGCGCCCTACCTGGCCCTGGCCCGGCGTACGGCCGACCGGGCCATCGCCGCGGGCCGGCTGCGGCCGGTCGACGCGGAGTCGCTGCTCGGCGTGCTCGCCGGCGACCGACGGGAGGTGGCGGCGTGAACGGGCCGACTGTGGACGGAGGGGACCGCGTGACGGAACTGGTGCACGGCCGCGCCGAGCTGGCCGCGGCGCGGGACGGGCTGAAGGGCACCGTCGGCGTCGTGATGACGATGGGTGCGCTGCACTCCGGGCACGAGACGCTGCTGCGGGCGGCCCGGGAGCGGGCCGACCACGTGATCGTCACGATCTTCGTCAACCCGCTGCAGTTCGGGCCGACCGAGGATTTCGACCGCTACCCGCGCACCCTCGACGCCGACCTGGAGATCTGCCGGCGGGCCGGCGCGGACGTGGTCTTCGCCCCCGCGGTGACGGACATGTACCCGGACGGCGAGCCCCGGGTCCGGGTGAACCCCGGCCCGCTCGGGGAGGACCTGGAGGGGCAGAGCCGCCCCGGGTTCTTCCACGGGGTGCTCACCGTGGTGCTGAAGCTGCTCCAGCTCACCCGCCCCGACCTGGCGTTCTTCGGCGAGAAGGACTACCAGCAGCTGACCCTGGTGCGGCGGATGGCCCGGGATCTCGACGTGCCGGTCGAGGTGGTCGGCGTGCCCACCGTGCGGGAGCCGGACGGGCTGGCCCTGTCCAGCCGCAACCGCTACCTCTCCCCGGCCGAGCGGCAGGCCGCGCTGAGCCTGTCGGCGGCGTTGCGGGCCGGGGCCGGGGCCGCCGACGAGGGCGGTGACACGGGGGCGGTGCTCGCCGCCGCGCACGCGGCCTTCGGTGCCGGTACGCCCGGCGCCCGCCTCGACTACCTGGTGCTCACCGACCCGGACCTGGAGCCGGGGCCGGTCTCCGGGCCGGCGCGGCTGCTCGTCGCCGCCTGGGTGGGTGCCACCCGGCTGATCGACAACGCGGCGATCCGGCTCGCCCCCCGTTCCTGAACCCCACCCCCGCCACCTTCCGCGAAAGGCACCCCGATGCTGCGCACCATGCTCAAGTCGAAGATCCACCGGGCCACGGTGACCCAGGCCGACCTGCACTACGTCGGCTCGGTGACCGTCGACGAGGACCTGCTCGACGCCGCCGACCTGATCCCGGGCGAGCAGGTGGCGATCGTGGACATCACCAACGGGGCGCGGCTGGAGACCTACGTGATCCCGGGCGAGCGGGGCAGCGGCGTGATCGGCATCAACGGCGCCGCCGCCCACCTGGTGCACCCGGGCGACCTGGTCATCCTCATCTCGTACGGGCAGATGGACGACGCCGAGGCCCGGGCGTACCGGCCGCGGGTCGTGCACGTCGACGCCGACAACCGGGTCGTCGAGCTGAACACCGACCCGACGACCGCCGCCCCCGGCACCGCCGGCGCCCCGATCCCCAACCCCCTCGCCGCCGCCGTCTGACCCGCCCTCCCTCGCTCGATCCCGCGCCTTCGGGCCGGGTCGGGTGACTCGTTGTCGCTTTCGTCCGGACTGTGACTGCGAGTGCGCGGGAGCGCTGGCAGGTGGGCGCATGTGCGGTCTGTCACCGGCCGGTCGTCTCTGGGTAGTCTGGTTGCCCGTCGACAGACGCGGGTGGCTGGGGGAGGCCGCGATGCGCCGTTCGATGACCACCCTGCTCGCGGCCGTGGCCGCGGCCCTTCTCCTGGCGGGGTGCGCCGACTCCGGCGGGCTGGACGGTGACCTGGTCGACGACTGGGCGGCCCCGCCCGCGCCCGGGCCCTTCGTTCCGGCCGCCGGGGTGTGCCAGGTCGCCGACTTCGCCGACGTGGTGACCCTGGCGGCGTACGCGCCGGTGGACTGCGCCGCGCCGCACCGGGTCGAGACCGTGCACGTGGGCGCCTTTCCGGCCGCGCGGCCCGCCCCGCCGCCGGGCGGCTCGGCCGAGCTGCGCGGCGCCTTCGCCGACTGCGACAGCCGGGCGACCGGTCACGTGGGTGCCGACTGGCGGGCGGGGCGGCTCCGGCTGGCGGTGGCGGTGCCGTCCGGGCCGGGCTGGGCGGCCGGCGCCCGCTGGTACCGGTGCGACCTGACCGAGGTGAGCAGCGCCGAGGCCGCCGCCACGGTGGTGGTCCGCACCGGCAGCCTCCGCGACGCGCTGCGAGGGCCGTCCCCGCTGCGCCTGGGCTGTCAGCAGGCCCGCTCCCAGGGCGGGTCGGTGCGGACGCTGCTCCCGGTCGACTGCGCCACCAGGCACGACGCCGAGTTCGTCGGGGTGTGGCGGGCACCCGACCGCCCCTACCCGACCCGGGCCGCCGACTGGGCCCCGCTGTACGCCGGCTGCCGCTCGGTGCTCGGCCGCTACGTGGGCGTGCCCGACGACGCCGACCTGCGCTTCCGTAGCGGCGTGGTGGTCCGCCCGCCCGGGGCGGGCCGGTGGCGCGTCGGTGATCGGGGCGTGCGCTGCTACCTCTGGCTCGACCACCGTACGGTGACCGGCTCGCTGCGGGGCGCGGGCCCGGCGGCCCTCCCGGTCCGCACGAGGTAGCGCCGAGCGGGGCCGGGCCGACGCGCCGGTTCGGGCAGCGGACCACGCGGGCGCCCCGCCGTGGGTGACGTCGGCCGGCGCGCCCTGGGTCGGGTCCGGACCCGATGGCCCAAACCACTCGTCCCGCCCCCGCCGCCCCGCGCGAAGGCCCTTCGGGTTGACTGTGGGCATGGACCTTCCGACGGTCGACCTGCCGGCCCTGCCCCGCCTACTGGCCGCCCCCGCGCCCGGCTGGGTGGAGACCACCGACGTGATCGTGGTCGGCTCCGGGGTGGCCGGCCTGACCGCCGCGCTGCACCTGCGCGAGGCGGGGCTGCACGTCACCGTGGTCACCAAGGTCAACATCGACGAGGGGTCGACCCGCTGGGCGCAGGGCGGCATCGCCGCCGTGCTCGACCCGCGGGACACCCCGACCGCGCACGCCTCGGACACCGAGATCGCCGGCGTCGGGCTCTGCGACCCGGCGGCGGTGCGGGTGCTGGTCGAGGAGGGCCCGACCCGGCTGCGCGAGCTGATGCGGATCGGGGCGGAGTTCGACCGCAACCCGGACGGCTCGCTGATGCTCACCCGGGAGGGCGGCCACCGGGCCGACCGGATCGTGCACGCCGGCGGCGACGCCACCGGGGCCGAGGTCCAGCGCGCGCTGCACGCCGCCGTGCGCCGCGACCCCTGGATCCGGCTGGTCGAGCACGCCCTGGTGCTCGATCTGCTGCGCGCCCCCGGGGACGGCCCGGACGGGCTCGGCCCGGCCTGCGGCATCACCCTGCACGTGCTCGGCGAGGGCAGCGAGGACGGCGTGGGCGCGATCCTGGCCCGGGCGGTCGTGCTGGCCACCGGCGGGATGGGCCAGATCTACGCGGCCACCACCAACCCGGCCGTGTCGACCGGGGACGGGGTGGCCCTCGCGCTGCGGGCCGGCGCGGCGGTGACCGACGTGGAGTTCGTCCAGTTCCACCCGACCGCGCTGATCACCCCGGCCGCCGCCGGCGTGCCCGGCGCCGGGCACGCCCAGCAGCCGCTGGTCTCCGAGGCGTTGCGCGGCGAGGGCGCCCACCTGGTGGACGGCGACGGCAAGCGGTTCATGGTCGGGCAGCACGAGCTGGCCGAGCTGGCGCCCCGGGACGTGGTGGCCAAGGGCATCCACCGGGTCCTGCTGGACACCGGGGCGGACCACGTCTTCCTCGACGCCCGGCACCTGGGCGGCGACTTCCTGGCCCGGCGCTTCCCGACCATCGTCGCGTCCTGCCTGGCCATCGGGGTCGACCCGGCGACCGACCTGATCCCGGTCGCCCCGGCGGCGCACTACGCCTCCGGCGGCGTCCGCACCGACCTGCGCGGCCGCACCTCCATCCCCGGGCTGTACGCGTGCGGCGAGGTCGCCTGCACCGGCGTGCACGGCGCGAACCGGCTGGCCAGCAACTCGCTGCTGGAGGGGCTCGTCTTCTCCCGGCGGATCGCCGAGGACATCGCGGCCGGGCTGCCCGAGCAGGCCCAGCCGGCGCCGACCGGCGCCTGGGTGGGGGGCGAGGGCTGGGTGGTGCCGGCCGAGGCGACGCCGACGCTGCAACGGGCGATGACCCGGGGCGCGGGCGTGCTCCGCTCGGCGGACACCCTCGCCGCGACCGCCGGCGTGCTGACCGGGCTCGGCGAGGGCCGGGGCCGGCCCCGGACGGCCGACTGGGAGGCGACGAACCTGATCACCGTGGCGTCGACGCTGGTCGCCGCCGCGTACGCCCGCCGGGAGACCCGGGGCTGCCACTGGCGGGAGGACTTCCCGACGGCCGACGAGCGGTGGCACGGCCACCTGGTCGGCGCGGTCGGGGCGCAGGGCCGGCTGACGCAAGCGTGGGAGGGGACCCGATGACGGAGTCGACGGAACGGGCACTGCGGGAGGCGGGCCTGGACCCGGCGCGGGTGCGGCGGGTGATCTCCGACGCGCTCGCCGAGGACCTGGGGCCGGACTTCCTCGACGTCACCAGCGTCGCCACCATCCCGGCCGGGCAGGCCGACACGGCCGACCTGGTGGCCCGCGCCGACGGCGTGGTGGCCGGGCTGGCCGTGGCGGCGGCCGTGTTCGAGCTGGTCGGCGAGGCGACGGGCGCCGGCCGTACGGTCGAGGTGTCGGTGGTGGCCCACGACGGCGCGCGGGTGGCGCGCGGCGACGTGCTGGCCACGGTGACCGGCCCGACCCGGCTGCTGCTCACCGCCGAGCGGACGGCGCTCAACCTGCTCTGCCGGATGTCCGGGGTGGCCACCCACACCCGGGCCTGGGCGGACGCCCTGGCCGGCACCAAGGCGATGGTGCTGGACACCCGCAAGACCACCCCGGGCCTGCGCGCCCTGGAGAAGTACGCGGTCCGCGCGGGCGGCGGCACGAACAAGCGGATGGGCCTGCACGACGTCGCGATGATCAAGGACAACCACAAGCTGGCGGCGGGCGGCATCACGGCGGCCTTCCGCCGGGTCCGGGAGACCTTCCCGGACGTGCCGGTGCAGGTCGAGGTGGACACCGTCGCCGAGGCGGTGGAGGCGGTCGAGGCCGGGGCGGACTTCCTGCTGCTGGACAACATGACCCCGGAGATGCTCACCGAGGTGGTCGCGTCGGTGGGGGACCGGGCGGAGCTGGAGGCGACCGGCGGGCTGACCCTCGACGTGGCGGCGCGGTACGCGGCGACCGGCGTCGACTTCCTGTCCGTCGGGGCGCTGACGCACTCCTCGCCGATCCTCGACATCGCGATGGACCTGCGCACCGGGTGAACCGGCGGCCGGCCGTTGTCTAGGCTGCGTGCGTGCTGCTCTGCATCGACATCGGAAACACCAACACCGTGCTGGCGACCTTCGACGGCGACAAGCTGGTGCACTCCTGGCGGATCAAGACCGATGCGCGGTCGACGGCCGACGAGCTGGGCCTGAAGTTCCGTGGGCTGCTCGCCGGGGACGCGGTCGAGATCACCGGGGTCGCGGCCTGCTCCACCGTGCCGGCCGCGCTGCGCTCGCTGCGCACCATGCTGTCCCGCTACTACGCGGACCTGCCGAGTGTGATCGTCGAGCCCGGGGTGCGCACCGGGGTGCAGCTCGCCATCGACAACCCGAAGGAGGTGGGCGCCGACCGGGTGGTGAACACCCTGGCCGCGTACACCCTCTACGGCGGGCCGTCGATCGTGGTCGACTTCGGCACCACCACCAACTTCGACGTGATCAGCGGCCGGGGCGAGTTCCTCGGCGGCGCCTTCGCCCCGGGCATCGAGATCTCCTTCGACGCGCTCGCCGCGCGGGCCGCCCAGCTGCGCAAGGTGGAGGCGACCAAACCCCGGTCGGTGATCGGGAAGAACACCGTCGAGTGCCTCCAGTCCGGCCTCTACTTCGGCTTCGCCGGGCAGGTGGACCGCATCGTCGAGCGGATGATCGAGGAACTGGGCGAGGTGAGCGCGGTGATCGCCACCGGCGGGCTGGCCTCGCTGGTGATCAACGAGTGCCGCACGATCACCCACCACGAGCCGATGATCACCCTGATCGGCCTGCGGATGGTCTACGAGCGCAACGTCTGACCCGGCCGTCGCCGGCGCCGGGCGCCGACCGGGCCTCAGCGCCGTCGGGCCCGGCAGACGAGCGTCCGGTACGGCAGCTCGAAGCGCTCCCGCCCGGCCGCCTCGGGACGGCGGGGCCGGAAGCGGGCGTGGTCGCGCGCGGCGGCGCCGAACGAGAGGGCGTGAGTGGGGTCGGTCATGGCCGGCAGGTCATCCCGTAACGCCTCCCGGGGGCCTTGAGTACGCTCGGGGCCTGACCCCGCCCGAAATCTCCTCCTGAGGAAGCGTGCCGTGACCGAGCAGAACCCCGTGCCAGTCGATCCCGCCGACGACCTTCCCGAGCAGATGAAGGTCCGCCGGGAGAAGCGGGACCGGATGCTCGCCGAGGGCGTCGAGCCGTACCCGATCGGATTCCCCCGGACCAGCACCCTGGCCGAGATCCGCGAGAAGTACGCCGAGCTGCCCACCGACACCGCCACGGGCGACCAGGTCTCGGTCACCGGCCGGGTGATCTTCGTCCGCAACACCGGCAAGCTCTGCTTCGCCACCCTGCGGGACGGCGACGGCACGGAGTTGCAGGCCATGCTCTCCCTGGACCGGGTCGGTGCCGACCGGCTGAACGACTGGAAGCGCCTGGTCGACCTCGGCGACCTCGTCGGGGTGACCGGCGAGGTGATCACCAGCCGGCGCGGCGAGCTGTCCGTGCTGGTCGAGCAGTGGGCGGTCACGGCGAAGGCGCTGCGCCCGCTCCCGGTGGCGCACAAGCCGTTGAGCGAGGAGGCGCGGGTCCGGCAGCGCTACGTGGACCTGATCGTCCGCCCGCAGGCCCGGCAGATGGTGCGCACCCGGGCCGCGACCGTCCGCAGCCTGCGCGACGTGCTGCACGGCCGGGGCTTCATCGAGGTGGAGACCCCGATGCTCCAGCTGCTGCACGGCGGCGCGGCGGCCCGGCCATTCGTGACCCACAGCAATGCGCTCAGCACGGATCTGTATCTGCGAATCGCGCCGGAACTGTTTCTCAAGCGGGCCGTCGTCGGCGGCGTCGACCGGGTCTTCGAGATCAACCGCAACTTCCGTAATGAGGGTGTCGACTCTTCGCACTCGCCCGAGTTCGCGATGCTCGAGGCATACGAGGCGTACGGCGACTACGACACCATGGCCGAGCTGACCCGGAATCTGGTGCAGCAGGCGGCGATCGCGGTCAGCGGCTCGACCGTGGTGACGCACGCCGACGGCCGGGAGTTCGATCTGGGCGGCGAGTGGCGCTCGGTGACCCTCTTCGGGGTGCTTTCCGAGGCGCTCGGCGAGGAGGTCACCGTACGCACCGAGCGCGCCCGCCTGGTGGAGTACGCCGACAAGGTGGGTCTGGCGGTCGACCCGAAGTGGGGGCCGGGCAAGCTGGCGGAGGAGCTGTTCGAGGAACTGGTGGTGCCGGGCCTCCAGGCGCCCACCTTCGTCCGCGACTACCCGGAGGAGACCAGCCCGCTGACCCGGGCGCACCGCAGCGAGCCCGGGCTGGCCGAGAAGTGGGACCTCTACGTGCTCGGTTTCGAGCTGGGGACCGCGTACTCCGAGCTGGTGGACCCGGTGGTGCAGCGGGAGCGGCTGGTGGCCCAGGCCCAGCTCGCCGCCCGCGGCGACGACGAGGCCATGCGGCTGGACGAGGACTTCCTCCGGGCGATGGAGTACGGAATGCCGCCCGCCGGGGGTATGGGAATGGGAATCGACCGGCTGTTGATGGCGCTCACCGGCCTGGGAATTCGGGAAACCATCCTCTTCCCCCTGGTTCGCCCGGAGTAGTCGCGCATCTCCACCGGGTCGTTACCGCATCCTATTGACGCGGCAAGCGTCGGGCGGGTTATCGTGCTCTCAGTTTGCAGGAGCACCCTGCTCGAAAGGAATGTGGGACGTGGCCAAGCAGATCATTCATAAGCTGGTCGATGACCTGGACGGCGGGGACGCTGACGAGACGGTCAAGTTCGCGCTCGACGGCGTTCAGTACGAGATCGACCTGTCGAGCTCGAACGCCGAGAAATTGCGCGACGTATTCGCTCAGTACATCGCCCACGGCACCAAGGTGGGCAGGGGCGGCGTCGTCGTCGGCGGCCGGGCCGCGCGCGGTCGGGGTGGCGCCACCGCCGACCGGGAGCAGAACAAGGCGATCCGCGCCTGGGCCAAGAAGGCCGGCAAGGACATCTCCGACCGCGGCCGGATCCCGCAGGAGATCGTCGACGAGTACCACGCGAAGGCCGGTCACTGACCGAGACCGCCGACGGGCGACACCGACGCCGGGCCGGAGCACGACTCCGGGCCGGCGTCGCCGTATCCGCCCGGGACCGCGTCCGAGCGGGAAGAATTCCGTCCCGACGGTCGTTGTCCACAGCCGGTGGAGAGTCCGTCCACAGCCTGTGGACGACTCCCGGACGGCCCGGATCCGGGCCGCGTCGGCACCGGCGCGGCCCGCACGACGGGTCCGCGACCGTGGCCCGAATTTCGCTCTGCGCGTACAGGCGGGGGTACCGGAACACCCCCTGAGCGCGGACGGTTGTGTAAAACGACGCGTACACGGCCTCCGGCGGGGACACACGACCTCAGCGGAGTCGGCTCGCGGCGATAGAGTAAGGAGGCACGGACGGCCGTCCCGGTCGTCCGCGCACCGGCCCCGCCACGACTTCTTGACCATCAAGATCGAGTGCGCACGGCACGTGAGGAGCACGAGGGCATGTTCGAGCGGTTCACCGACCGAGCGCGACGGGTTGTCGTCCTGGCCCAAGAAGAGGCCCGGATGCTCAACCACAACTACATCGGTACGGAACACATCCTGCTGGGCCTGATCCACGAGGGTGAGGGCGTCGCCGCCAAGGCTCTGGAGAGCCTCGGCATCTCCCTGGAGGGTGTGCGACAGCAGGTCGAGGAGATCATCGGCCAGGGCCAGCAGGCGCCGAGCGGGCACATCCCGTTCACGCCGCGGGCCAAGAAGGTGCTGGAGCTGTCGCTGCGCGAGGCGCTGCAGCTCGGCCACAACTACATCGGCACGGAGCACATCCTGCTCGGTCTGATCCGCGAGGGCGAGGGCGTCGCCGCCCAGGTGCTGGTCAAGCTCGGCGCCGACCTCAACCGGGTCCGCCAGCAGGTGATCCAGCTGCTCTCCGGCTACCAGGGCAAGGAGCCGGCCGCGGCGGGCGCCACGCCGGGCGAGGCCGCGCCGTCCACCAGCCTCGTGCTGGACCAGTTCGGCCGCAACCTGACCCAGGCCGCCCGCGAGGGCAAGCTCGACCCGGTCATCGGGCGCGAGAAGGAAATCGAGCGGGTCATGCAGGTGCTCTCCCGCCGCACCAAGAACAACCCGGTCCTGATCGGTGAGCCCGGCGTCGGCAAGACCGCCGTGGTCGAGGGGCTGTCCCAGAAGATCATCAAGGGCGAGGTGCCCGAGACGCTGAAGGACAAGCAGCTCTACACGCTCGACCTCGGCGCCCTGGTCGCCGGTTCCCGCTACCGCGGTGACTTCGAGGAGCGCCTCAAGAAGGTGCTCAAGGAGATCCGCACCCGCGGCGACATCATCCTCTTCATCGACGAGATCCACACGCTGGTCGGCGCGGGCGCCGCCGAGGGCGCGATCGACGCGGCGAGCATCCTCAAGCCGATGCTGGCCCGCGGCGAGCTGCAGACCATCGGCGCGACCACGCTCGACGAATACCGCAAGCACCTGGAGAAGGACGCCGCCCTCGAGCGCCGCTTCCAGCCGATCCAGGTGGGTGAGCCGTCGCTGGCCCACACCATCGAGATCCTCAAGGGCCTGCGCGACCGCTACGAGGCGCACCACCGGGTGAGCATCACCGACGCGGCTCTCGTGGCCGCCGCGACGCTGGCCGACCGGTACATCTCCGACCGCTTCCTGCCGGACAAGGCGATCGACCTCATCGACGAGGCCGGTGCCCGGATGCGGATCCGCCGGATGACCGCGCCGCCAGACCTGCGCGACTTCGACGAGCGCATCGCCCAGGTGCGTCGCGACAAGGAGTCCGCGATCGACGCGCAGGACTTCGAGCGCGCCGCCCAGCTGCGCGACAAGGAGAAGCAGCTCCTCGGCCAGAAGGCGCAGCGGGAGAAGGAGTGGAAGGCCGGTGACCTGGACGTCGTCAGCGAGGTCGACGACGAGCAGATCGCCGAGGTGCTCGGCAACTGGACCGGCATCCCGGTCTACAAGCTGACCGAGGAGGAGACCTCGCGCCTGCTGCGCATGGAGGACGAGCTGCACAAGCGCGTCATCGGCCAGGAGGACGCGGTCAAGGCGGTCTCGAAGGCGATCCGGCGTACCCGGGCCGGCCTGAAGGACCCGAAGCGTCCGTCGGGCTCGTTCATCTTCGCCGGCCCGTCCGGTGTCGGTAAGACCGAGCTCTCCAAGGCGCTGGCCGAGTTCCTGTTCGGCAGCGAGGACGCCCTCATCCAGCTCGACATGTCCGAGTTCCACGACCGCTACACGGTCTCCCGGCTGGTGGGTGCCCCTCCCGGCTACGTCGGCTACGACGAGGGCGGCCAGCTGACCGAGAAGGTGCGGCGCCGGCCGTTCTCGGTGGTCCTCTTCGACGAGATCGAGAAGGCCCACCCGGACGTGTTCAACACGCTGCTCCAGATCCTGGAGGACGGTCGGCTCACCGACGGTCAGGGCCGGATCGTGGACTTCAAGAACACGGTCATCATCCTGACCACCAACCTGGGCACCCGCGACGTCGCCAAGGCGGTCTCGCTCGGTTTCCAGGCGTCGGAGGACTCCGAGTCCAACTACGACCGGATGAAGCAGAAGGTCAACGACGAGCTCAAGCAGCACTTCCGGCCTGAGTTCCTGAACCGGATCGACGACACCATCGTCTTCCACCAGCTGCGCCAGCTGGAGATCCTGTCGATCGTCGACATCATGATCCAGCGGATCGAGGGCCAGCTGCGTAACAAGGACATGGGCCTGGAGCTCACCGACAACGCCAAGAAGTACCTGGCGAAGAAGGGCTTCGACCCGGTGCTCGGTGCGCGTCCGCTGCGTCGCACGATCCAGCGCGACATCGAGGACAACCTGTCCGAGCGGATCCTCTTCAACGAGCTGACCCCCGGTCAGATCGTGGTGGTGGACTGCGAGGGCGACCCGGAGGACATCGACAAGTCCAAGCTCGTATTCAAGGGCGCGGACCGGCCGGCCACCGTGCCGGACGCCGTCCCGGCCGACCTCGGCGGCACCGCCGCCGCAGGCGCGGACGAGTAAGGCAGAACAGCACGAGGGCGGCGGGGCCGGGGGGCCCCGCCACGCAGGCCGCACCGAATACCGTAACATAGCTCAGACACCGCCCCCGAACGGATGCGGCGACACGTCAGCACGGCGG
>NZ_JBFABB010000101.1:0-26213 GCF_040640035.1 Micromonospora sp. NPDC023633
GGTGCCGCCGCGCGGCCCCTCCCCGACCCCGCCCGCACCGGCCGGCGTCGGCGTCGTCCCCCACTCCCCCGGCGCGGGCACGCCCGGCGGGCGGATCGGCCGGCGCCCGCCGCCGGCCTCGGACTCGCCCGGTTCCTTGGCGCCCGGCCAGGGCTTCGCCACCCGGGAGGCGAGCACGAACTCCTTGCGCAGCGGGTGACCCTCGAACTCGGGCGGCAGCAGCAGCGGCGCCAGCCCGGCGTGGCCGGGAAAGTCGATGCCGAACATCTCGTGCGTCTCCCGCTCGTGCCACCCGGCGCCCGGGTAGACGTCGACGACCGAGGCGACCGCCGGGGCCTCCCGGGGCACCCGGGTGCGCAGCAGGAGCCCGTGCCGGTGGGTGGTGGACCAGAGGTGCGCCACCACGTCGAAGCCACCGGCGAGCTCGTCGACGGCGGAGAGCCAGTCGAAGTAGTCGCAGGCCAGCTCGGCGTCGTCGCGGGCGGCGCGGAGCGCGTCCGGCCAGTTCGCCGGCGGTACGTCGACGGTGGCGCGGGCGTGCGCCTGGCCGCCGGAGACCGACGGGGTCACCTCGGCGGGCGCGAGCAGCGCGACCATCCGCTGGCCGACCTCTTCCGGAGTCATGCCGCTGATCCTAGGTCCTGGCCCGGACCCCCCACCGAACCGAACGCCCCCACCCCCACCCCCGCGACCCCACCCCCACCCCGCCCCCACCCCGTCGATCATGCAGTCATGGTGCCCGGTTCACCCCGGAACGCGGCCTCCGTCCCCCACCACAACTGCATGATCGCCGGGGGTCGGGTGGGGATCTGGGGCTTTGGCGGCGGGGGGACGGTGGGCGGGGAAGGATGAGGCCGTGCGCGCTGTGACTGTCACCCCGGGTGTCGCCGACTCCCTGCGGCTGGTCGAGGACCATCCGGAGCCGCCGCCTGAGGAGGGCGCGATCCTGGTCGAGGCACTGGCGGTGGGGATCTGCGGCACCGACCACGAGATCATCGCCGGCCAGTACGGCGAGGCGCCGCCCGGCGCGGACCGGCTGGTGCTGGGGCACGAGTCGCTGGGCCGGGTGCTGGAGGACCCGTCGGGCACCCTGGAACCCGGCGACCTGGTGGCGGGCGTCGTCCGGCACCCCGACCCGGTGCCCTGCCCGAACTGCGCGGTCGGCGAGTGGGACATGTGCCGCAACGGCCGGTTCACCGAGCACGGCATCAAGGCCCTGCCCGGCTTCGCCCGGGACCGCTGGCGGCTGCAACCCCGGTTCGCCGTGGGGCTGGACCGGGCCCTCGCCTCGGTCGGCATGCTGCTCGAACCAACCAGCGTGGTGGCGAAGGCGTGGGAGCACATCGAGCGCATCGGTGCCCGTGCCGAGTGGCAGCCGCGGACCGTGCTGGTCACCGGGGCCGGGCCGATCGGCCTGCTGGCCGCGCTGCTGGCCACGCAGCGCGGGCTCGCCGTGCACGTGCTGGACCGCAACACCACCGGGCCGAAGCCGGACCTGGTCCGGGCACTCGGGGCGACCTACCACACCGTGCCCGTCGGCGAGCTGGACTTCGAGCCGGACGTGGTGCTGGAGTGCACCGGGGCGCCGGTCGTCGTCCTCGACGTGATGTACAAGGCCGCGCCGACCGGCATCGTCTGCCTGACCGGCGTCTCCAGCGGCGGGCGGACCATCGACCTCGACGCCGGGGCGCTCAACCGCGCCCTCGTGCTGGAGAACAACGTGGTGTTCGGCTCGGTCAACGCCAACCGCCGGCACTGGGACCTCGCCGCCGCGGCGCTGGCCCGCGCCGACCGGTCGTGGCTCGACTCGCTGATCACCCGCCGGGTGCCGGTGGAGGCGTACGCCGGGGCGTACACCCCCGAGCCGGACGACATCAAGGTGGTGCTGGAGTTCGGCTCCTGACCGCCGCTCAGAGGCCGGGCAGCCGGCCGTTGCGGAACAGGTCGACGAAGAGCTGGTGGTCCTGCCGGGCGCGGACGCCGTACGCGTGGGCGAAGTCGACCAGGTGGGCCACGAAGCCCGCCTCGTCGGCGTCCACCGCCGCCACGATCGCCTCCTCGGTGGAGTAGTCGACGAGGTCGTGGCTGGACTCGTCGTCGGCCACCGAGTGCATCCGGGCGACGGCCCGGCCCAGGTCGGACAGCACCCCGGCCAGCTCCTCCGGCTCGTTCACGTCGGCCCAGTCGAGGTCGGCCGCGTACGGGGAGACCTCGGCGACGAGCTGCCCGGCCCCGTCCAGCTCGGTGAAGCCCAGCCACGGGTCGGCGTGCGCCTGGAGGGCGCGCTGCGACTCAGCCGTGCGGTGCCCCTGGTGCTGGAAGTAGCCCGCGACCGACTCGTCGGCGATGTGCCGGGCCACCGCCGGCACCTGGGCCTGCTTCATGTAGATGACGACGTCGTTCTCCAGCGCCTGGGTGTGCCCCTCCAACAGCAGGTTGTACGACGGCAGCCCGGCCGAGCCGATGCCCACCCCCTTGCGCAGCACCACGTCCTTGATGTGCGTGGCGACGGGACGGAACTGGGCGGAGGAGGCGGGCAGCGTGCCGAGGTAGTCCTCGAACGCGGCGCAGACCCGCTCCCGGGTCTCGGCGTCGACCTCGAAGACGCCGTCGCCCAGTGAGAAGCGCCGCTCATAGTTGTCGATGATGGTCTGCGTGGCGAGCAGGTCGACCCGGGTGTTGAGCCGCGCCTGCTGGAGCACCCGGCGGAGCACCCCGTCGGCGGTGTCCAGGGTGATCGAGCCGATCGCGTCGTCGCCACCGTCGGCGATGGCGCGCAGCTCGGTCAGGTACGACGCCGCGAAGCCGGCGACCAGGTCGCTGATGGCCCGGTCGGAGAGCGCCTTGGCGTAGCCGAGCAGCGCCACGCTGGCCGCCAGCCGCTTCAGGTCCCAGCTGAACGGCCCCACGTACGCCTCGTCGAAGTCGTTGACGTTGAACACGAGCTGCCCGGAGGCGTTCATGTACGTGCCGAAGTTCTCCGCGTGCAGGTCGCCGTGGATCCACACCCGGCTGGTGCGGTCGTCGAGGAACCGGTCGTCGGCGAAGTCGCCGACCTGGTCGGCGTAGAAGAGCGAGGCGCTGCCCCGGTAGAAGGCGAACGGCGACGCGGCCATCTTGCGGAACTTGCGCCGGAAGGCTGCCGGGTCGAGAGCCATCGACGCGCCGAACTCCTCGGTGAGCACGTCGACGATGTGGGCGGAACGCTGGTCGGCGGAGTGGTTCATGGTGCGCAGGCTAGCCCCCGGCGGCCAACCCAGGCCCTCGGCCGACCGGACGGTGCGGCGCAGGAGGTGGGCGGGCGGTGCGGCGCAGGAGGTGGGCGGGCGGTGCGGCTCAGGAGGTGGGCGGGCGGACCGGTGGGGCGGTCAGCGACTCGGCCGAGCGCGGCGGCACGCCGATGGAGCCGGCGTCGGCCGGCGGGGCGTCGACCGGCGAGGCGAGCGCGTCCGGCCGGGGCACGCCGCCGATCCCGGACTGCTCGGCGGCGATCTTCTCCTGGAGGCGCAGGATGCCGTGCAGCAGCGCCTCGGGGCGGGGCGGGCAGCCGGGCACGTAGACGTCGACCGGGATGAGCTGGTCGATGCCCTTGGTCACCGAGTACGAGTCCCAGTAGGGGCCGCCGCAGTTGGAGCAGGCGCCGAACGAGATGACGTACTTCGGCTCGGGCATCTGGTCGTAGAGCCGCTTGATGGCGGGGGCCATCTTGTCGGTGACCGTTCCGGAGACGACCATGAGGTCGGCCTGCCGGGGCCCGTGCGCGAACGGGATCACGCCGAGGCGCATGAAGTCGTGCCGGCCCATGCTGGTGGCGATGAACTCGATCGCGCAGCAGGCCAGGCCGAAGTTGAAGACCCAGAGCGAGTAGCGACGGCCCCAGTTCAGCACGAACCGGATCGGCTCGCCGAGCACTCCCGGCACCTGCACGTCGGTCTCCCTTCCGCTTCCGGTGCCAGTCAACCACAGCGCCCGGCGTGGCCGTCCCGCCCGACCCGTCCGGACGGACCGCACACCGCTGGCCGTTCCGGGGGCCGCACACCCTCTGGCGGTCTGCGGACCCGCCGGGCGCCTGCTCCACGGCGCCCGGGAGCCGACGGCTGGCGCCCGGGGAGCATGGTGGTGGAGATCGGCAGCGCGGGCGAGGCGGTCCGGTGCCCGCTGGTGACGTTCCCCCGCAGCGACCCGGCGGGTCGCGCCGGTCCCGGTCCGGCTCGCCGCAGCCCGGCCGACTGCCCTCCCGGTTGCACCCGATCGACGACTTTCGGTGTCGGGTTCGCGTCTCGCCGGCACCGCAACCCGCACCGGGCCACGGGGGTGTTCGACATGTCGCCCCGACTGGAGGCGACCCCACGGGGAAACAGGAGGATCTCATGACCACGATCACCCGCCGCGGCCTCGCCGCCGTCGGCCTGGCCGCCGCTCTGCTGGCACCCGCCGTCCCGGCCGCCGCCGCGCCGACGACCACCGGCCGAGCCGTCGCCGAGGTCGGCCGCCTGGTGCTGGAGCCGTCCGCGCGTGGCTACCAGGGCACGCTGCCCATCACGGTCACCAACGACACCGCCCAGCCGGTGTCGCACGTGCTGGTCACCGAGCCGGTCGCCGGTTCCTGGCGAGGCACCCTCTCCAACGAGTTCTGCACGGTGGTGGTGCCGAAGCAGTTCGTCCGGACGTACGACTGCGCGGTGCCCGTCGCCGCCGGCCAGAGCTACACCTTCTCGGCCCGGTTCGAGGTGCTGACCCGCACCCGGCCGTACCCGATGTCCACCCGGGACGGGCAGGTCGCGGTGCAGGTGGGCTACGACGCGCCGGTGACCACCGTGACGCCGTTCCGCACCCTCTTCCGTTCGACCTCCGGCAGCCTGGCCGGGGCGCGTCCGTACCGTCAGGACCGGACGGCGGACGCGTCCCTCACCGTCGGGGAGGCCCGGCTCACCCGGCAGGAGGACGGTCGCTGGGCCGGCTGGCTGCCGGTGACCATCCGGTACGGCGGCGACGCGCCGCACAACGACCTGTACGTGGCGGCGAGCCTGCCGAACGGGATGGACATCCCCGGCACCGACCCGGCGTCGGAGGTGCCCACGTTCGCGGGCGGCTTCCTCGTGCCGGGCGGCGAGTTCATGGCCGGTGAGCAGCGCGTGGTGCGGGTCAGGCTGACCGCCCCGGCCGATGCCGACCCGGGTGTCCTCGGCACCGGGACGTTCGCGCTGGAGGTCGTCTACGAGGGTGGTCCGGTCGACGACCGGCTCCCCGCGGACAACGCCGTGTCCTTCCCGGTGACCCTGCTCGACGGCGTCTGACCGCAGCGCGGCCCGGCCGGGCAACCCGACCGGGCCGCCACGCGAGGAACGGACGGCCCGGTCGGGGTGACCCCGGCCGGGCCGCCGCGCGAAGGCGCACCGGGTCACCGGCGAGCGGGGACTACTCCCAGCTCGGGCGCTGGAGCAGGCTCACGAACTCGACGAGCAACCGCTCCCGCAGGCCCGCCGGGGCCGCGTCGAGCAGCGCGTTCACCAGCGCCATCCGGTCGGGCGCCGGTCCCGCGCCCGGGGCGCCGAGGCCGAGCCCGGCGGCCAGCCCGGCGACCGTCTCCGCAGTCAGCGTCTCCGGGGTGAGCGTGCCGGCGAGGGCGAGCAGCTCGGCGGGGAGCGCGACCCGCCCGGCGGCCCGGGTGGCGGCCACGGCGTCGGCCAGGTCCGGGCCGAACTCGGCCACCCGGGGCGCCACCGCGGCGGTCACCGTCAGGTGCACGCTCGGCGGCAGGTCGGCGTACGAGAGCTGGGGCTGGGTGTGCCAGCCGCGCGCGGCCAGCTCGTCGACCAGGACGAAGAGGTCGAGGCCCGGGTCGGTGGCGGTGAAGCAGACGACGGTCGACTCCGGCTCGGCCATCAGCCGCAGCCCGTCGACCGCGCGGACGGCGTCGGCCAGGCCGGCCACGGCGTCCCGCGTAGCCGCCGCGAGCCGCAGGTAGCCGTCGTCGCCGAGGTGCCGCAGGGTGGCGTACGCGGCGGCGATCGGGCCGCCGGAGCGGGTGGAGGCGATGACCGGGTTGACCATCGTGTAGCCGGGCCAGTCCGCGTACGCGAAGTACTGCGGGGCGCGCAGCGCCGGGTCGCGGTGCAGCAGCACCGACACGCCCTTCGGGGCGTACGCGTACTTGTGCAGGTCCACCGAGATCGAGGTGACCCCCGCGACGGCGAAGTCGAACGGTGGCACGTCCGCCCCGAGCCGGCGCAGGTACGGCAGGGTCCAACCGCCGAAGCAGGCGTCCACGTGGCAGCGCACCCCGGCCGCGGCGGCCGCCTCGGCGATCTCGGCGACGGGGTCGACGACACCGTGCGCGTACGAGGGGGCGGAGCAGGCCACCAGCACGGTCTCCGGGCCGATGGCGGCGGCCACGTCGGCGGCGGCGGGCCGGAGGGTCCGCGCCGACACGGGCACCGTGTCCACCGCGACCCGCAGGTAGTGCGCCGCCTTGGCGAACGCGGCGTGCGCGCTGGCCGGCACCACGATCCGGGGTGCCGCGATCTCCGGGTGGGCGTCCCGGGCGGCCTTCACGGCCAGGATCAGCGACTCGGTGCCGCCGCTGGTGACGCTGCCGACCACGTCGGGGGCGGCGCTGCCGGGGCCGCCGCCGAGCAGCCGGGCGGCCGCGCCGACGAGCGCGTTCTCCATCGCCAGCAGCGACGGAAAGGCGGTCGGGTCGAGCCCGTTGACGTGGGCGCTGCCGGCGTACGCGGCGGCGGCCAGCTCGTCCAGCCCCGGCACCGCCGGGTCGTAGACGTACGCGAACAGCCGCCCCCCGTGGGTGGGCCGGTCGGCGGCGCGCAGGGCGCGCACCTCCGCCAGCACCCGCTCGGCGGGCAACCCGTTCCCGGGCAGCGCCCGTCGGTCAGCGTCGTCGTCGATCATGGAGTTGTGGTGCCCTTTCCATGGGGGTCAGCGGCTTTCATCCCCCACCACAACTACATGATCGCCGGGGTGGGGGGTGGTGGCGGTCAGGCGGGACGGGGTCAGGTCGTAGGGGCGCAGGGCGAGGACCGCCAGGCCCACCAGGAGGGCGGGGAGGACCGTGAAGCCGATCAGGATGCCCAGTCGGGCGGTGTCGGACTGGGTGGCCGCCGTGCCGGTGTCGGAGGAGACGTAGCCGCTGAGCTGGAGCACCAGGCCGAAGATGCCCGGCCCGAGGGCCAGCCCGAAGGTCTCGCCGGCCGTCCAGAGCCCGGTGAAGACGCCGGCCTGCCGCCGGCCGGTGCGCGCCGTGTCGTAGGCGATGCAGTCCGGGAGCATGGCGAGGGCGAACACCTGCTGCCCGGCGTAGCCGACGCCGATCAGCGCGACCAGCAGGTAGACCGCCAGCGCCGGCAGCACCGGGGCGGCGACAAGGGCCAGCGCGCCCGCCGCGAAGATCAGCGACGCGGCGACCAGGGCGGCGAGCTTGCCGATCCGCGCCCCGGTCCGGGTCCAGAGCGGCATCACCAGCAGGGCCGGTCCGACGAAGCAGACGAACAGGACGGTCGGCCCGCCGTCGGGATCGCGCAGGACCTGGTCGGCGAAGTAGTTGACCCCGGCGAGGACGGTGGCCACCCCGGCGGACTGCACCACGAAGCAGACCAGCAACGCCCGGAACGGTCGGTTGCGGGCGGCGACGGCGAGCTGGGCGCGCAGCGTCGGCTCGCTCTCCCCCACCGTGCCGCCGGGCGCGGACCGGGTCCCGAGGAACGCGCCGAGCGCGCCGAGCACGATCAGCCCGGCGACGAAGAGCCCCATCCAGCGGTGCCCGGCCACGCCTCCGCCGCCGGCGTCGCGCACCAGCGGGGCGACCGCCCCGGAGACCAGGATGGCCAGCGCCAGCACGGCGATCCGCCAGCTCATCAGCCGGGTACGTTCGGCGTAGTCGCCGGTCAGCTCCGCCGGCATCGCCACGTACGGCACCTGGAAGAAGGCGAACGCGGTGGCGGTGGCGAGGAAGGCGACCGCCACGTACGCCCCGGCGGCCGGCCCGGCGCCGAACGGCGCGGCGAAGATGGCGGCGAAGAGCACGCCGAGGGCGAGCCCGGCGCCCAGCAGGTACGGCCGGCGGGCGCCCCAGCGCGACCGGGTGCGGTCGGAGATCCGGCCGGCGACGGGGTTGACCAGCACGTCCCACGCCTTCGGCAGGAGCACCAGCAGGGCCGCCGCGCCCGCCGCGACGCCGAGGGTGTCGGTCAGGTACGGCAGCAGGAGCAGGCCGGGCACGGTGCCGAACGCGCCGGTGGAGAGCGATCCGAGCGCGTAACCCGCGTGCACCCGGCGCGGCAGCACGCCAGCGACCGGAACAGCTCCACCCGGCGGCGCGTCCATGACGCCGAATGTTACTCACGTTATGGCGCGGGTCACATCCCCTCCTCGGGGGACCAGCTCGCCCTCATGTCCACCCCGGCGCCGCGCAGCGGCGTCCCCTCGGCGCGCAGCCGGGCCCGCGCCTCCCGCTCGTGACCGGGCGGCAGGCGGCCGGCCGCGTTCACCACCCGGTGCCAGGGCACTCCCCCGCCGTGCCGGGCCATGATCGAGCCGACCAGCCGGGCCGAGGCCCGCCCGGAGCGTTCGGCCAGCGCGTCGGCGACCGCCCCGTACGACATCACCCGGCCGGGCGGGATCCGCTCGACCAGCTCCAGCACCGCCTCGACGTACTCGTCAGGTCTCACGACCGGCCACGATATGGGAACGCGCCGGGGCGGGCCGGGGCCGACCGCGCAGAATGGGCGGGTGCGCGACGTAGTCAAGGCGGCCCGGCGGGTCGTCGTCAAGATCGGATCCTCCTCGTTGACCACCGCCGCCGGCGGCCTGGACGACGAGCGGGTCGACGCGCTCGTCGGCACCCTGGGCGCGCTCGCCGCCGGGGGCCGGGAGGTCGTGCTGGTCAGCTCCGGCGCGATCGCCGCCGGCCTCGCGCCGCTGGGGCTCTCCCGGCGTCCGCGCGACCTGGCCACCCAGCAGGCCGCCGCCAGCGTCGGGCAGGGCCTGCTGATCGGCCGGTACGCCGCCGCCTTCGCCCGGCACGGGCTCACCGTCGGACAGGTCCTGCTCACCGTCGACGACGTGACCCGGCGGGCGCACTACCGCAACGCGTACCGCACCCTGCGCAAGCTGCTCGACCTGCGGGCGGTGCCGATCGTCAACGAGAACGACACGGTCGCCACCGAGGAGATCCGGTTCGGCGACAACGACCGGCTGGCCGCCCTCGTCGCCGCCCTGGTCCACGCCGACCTGCTGGTGCTCCTCTCCGACGTGGACGCCCTCTGGACGGGCGACCCCACCCGCCCCGGCTCCAGCCGGATCAGCGAGGTGCACGACGAGCGGGACCTGACCGGGATCGACATCGGCGGCGCCGGCCGGGCCGGGGTGGGCACCGGCGGCATGGTGACGAAGGTGGAGGCGGCCCGGATCGCCACCGGCTTCGGCATCCCGGTGGTGCTGACCGCCGCGCCGCTCGCCGCCCCGGTGCTGGCCGGCGAGCCCGTCGGCACCCTGTTCCACCCGAGCCGGCGGCGCCCGGCGGCCCGGCTCTTCTGGCTGGCCCACGCCACTTCTCCCCGGGGGCGGCTGCACCTCGACCCGGGCGCGGTCGCGGCGGTGGTGGGCCGGCGCAAGTCGCTGCTGCCCGCCGGGATCACCGCCGTGGACGGGGCGTTCACCGCCGGCGACCCGGTCGACCTGGTGGACGCCGAGGGCGCGCCGGTCGCCCGGGGACTGGTCAACTACGACGCGGTCGAGCTGCCCGGGCTGCTCGGCCGGTCCACCACGGAACTCGCCGCGGCGCTCGGCCCGGCGTACGAACGGGAGGTCGTCCACCGCGACGACCTGGTACTGCTGTGACGACCGAGGAGTGGGTACGGCGATGAGCGTGAGCGAGCAGGCCCGGCGGGCGCGTACGGCGGCGGAGGCGCTGGCCGTCGCCACGCGTACGGCCAAGGACGCCGCGCTGGTGGCGATGGCCGACGCGCTGGTGGCGCGTACGCCCGAGATCCTGGCCGCGAACGCCACGGACCTGGCGGCCGGGCGCGAGGCCGGGCTGAGCGCGGCCGTGCTGGACCGGCTCGCCCTCGACGCGGGGCGGGTGGCCGGCATCGCCGACGCGCTGCGGCAGATGGCCGCGCTACCGGACCCGGTGGGCGAGGTGGTCCGGGGCTCGACCCTGCCCAACGGGCTGGAGCTGCGCCAGATCCGGGTGCCGTTCGGCGTCGTCGGCATCATCTACGAGGCCCGGCCGAACGTGACCGTCGACGCCGCCGGCATCTGCCTGAAGTCCGGCAACGCGGCGCTGCTGCGCGGCTCGTCGTCGGCGGCCGGCTCCAACGCCGCCCTGGTCGCTGTGCTGCGTGACGCGGTGGCCGACGCCGGCCTGCCGGCGGACGCGGTGCAGCTGCTCGACGCCAGCAGCCGCGACTCCGTCAAGGAGCTGATGCGCGCCCGGGGCCTGGTCGACGTGCTGATCCCGCGCGGCGGCGCGTCCCTGATCCGCACGGTGGTGGAGGAGTCCACCGTGCCGGTGATCGAGACCGGCGTGGGCAACTGCCACGTCTACGTCGACGCCGCCGCCGACCTCGCCAAGGCCGTCGCGATCACGCTGAACGCGAAGACCCAGCGGCTCTCCACCTGCAACACCGCCGAGTCGCTGCTCGTGCACGCGGCGGTCGCCGACGCCTTCCTGCCGCCGGTGCTGGCCGCGTTCGCCGAGGCCGGCGTCACCGTGCACGGCGACGACCGGGTCGCCGCCCACTCCGCCGCGGTGCGGCCCGCCACCGACGAGGACTTCGCCACCGAGTACCTCTCCGCCGACATCTCGGTCGCCGTCGTCGACTCGCTCGACGCGGCGGTCGCGCACATCCGGCGGTACGGCACCGGGCACACCGAGGCGATCGTCACCGACTCGACCAGCGCCGCCCGGGAGTTCGTGGCCCGGGTGGACGCGGCGGCCGTGATGGTCAACGCCTCGACCCGGTTCACCGACGGCGGCGAGTTCGGCTTCGGCGCCGAGATCGGCATCTCCACGCAGAAGCTGCACGCCCGCGGCCCGATGGGCCTGCCCGAGCTGACCTCCACCAAGTACGTGGTCACCGGCGACGGCCACCTGCGCGGCTGACCGCCGCGCCGGCGTGCGGCCCGGTGGCTCCGGGGAGCCACCGGCGTCGCGTCCTGCCTTCCCCGGGCGGCGGCGGGGGCACCGCCGGATGGCGGGTGGCCGTTAGTCTGGGGCGGGTTCGGCACGGCTTGTCTTGGGGAGGCGGCATGCTGGGCGAGAGTGCCCTGGAACAGCAACTGGCGCAGGCACGCGCCGCGCTGCGCGAGGTGGGCGGCGCCGCCGCACCCCGGGAGCGGGCGGAGTCGGTGGCCGAGGCCGCCGACGGCCGGGTCCGGGTCACCCTCGGCACCGACGGCCAGGTCAGCGCCCTCGAAATCGACCCCCGGGTGCTCCGGGAGGGCTCGGAATACCTCGCCGCCGAGCTGCGCCAGGCGGTCAACGCGGCGCTCGACGGTCAGGACGACGGGGCCGCCACCACCGAACCGATGCCCGACCTCGCCGCGGTGACCGCCACCATCGAGCGCCTCCAGGACCAGGGCCTGCGGCAGATGCGGGAGATCAGCCAGACCGTCAGCGAGACCATGCGGAAACTGCACAGGAGCTGAGCGTGGAGAACCTCGAAGTCGACATCGACGCGCTGGGTCGCGGCGCGGACGAGCTGGAACGGGCCAAGGAGTCGGTCCGCCAGGTCTTCGAGGGCTTCCAGGCGTCGGTCAACGGCTACGCCGCGGCCTTCGGCGGCGACGACATCGGGTCGCTGCTCGGCATCGCCCACCAGGCGTGCGTGGACGCGCTGGCCGAGTGCCTCGACACCAACATCACCGAGCTGGAGAGCTACGTCGACGGGCTGCGCGGGATGGCCGAGAGCTACCGCGCCGTCGAGGACGACGTGGCCGCGTCCTTCCGCTCGATGCTCGGCTCGCTGGGCGGCTGAGCCGCCGCCCGGCCTACGAAAGGAGTCGCGGTGGGCCTGACGCTCCCGGGCGAGCTCGCCTCCCTGCTCTCGATGCTCGGCTACGACTGGCCCCAGTCGGACGAGACGGCCATCTTCCAGCTGGCCGGCGAGTGGACCGGCATGGCCGGCCGGATCTCCGGGTCGGTCGCGCAACTGGAGTCGGCGGCGCGGACCGTGCTCGACAACAACCGGGGCGAGAGCTTCACCGCCTTCGCCGGTGAGTGGAACGACGGCGAGTCGGCCGCGCGCAACATCGCGGACGTCGCCCGCCCGGCCACCGTCATCGGCGTCGGGCTGATGGTCGCGGCGGGCGTGGTGCTGGTCCTGAAGATCCAGGTGATCGTCCAGCTGGCACTGCTGGCGTTCCAGATCGCACAGGCGATCGCGACGGCGGCGGTCACCTTCGGGGCGTCCCTCCTCCAGATCCCGATCTTCAAGATGATCACGGGGCTGATCATCGACCAGCTCATCGGGATGGCCGTGGACACGGTGCTCAATGCCTAGGCGGCGGACCGCCCCGCCCCGGCAGACCCAGGCCAAGGGCGCGAAGATCGTCTCGGCCTACCTGGAGAACGCGGACGTCTTCCGGACGGCCAAGGGAGGTAAGCCCAAGGGACCCGCCGTCCTGGTGCTGCGCAACCGGAAGGACTTCGTCAAGAAGGACTTCGACCGCAAGGCGGCGGACCTGGTGCGGCTCGGCCAGGAGGGCAAGCTGGTCAAGACCAAGCCGAAACGCAAGCAGGTGGAACACAAGGACCCGAATAAGCCGGGCACGCGGAAGCTGACCACCGTCTACCGGGACCGCGTGATCCGCCAGCTCAACAAGGGCCAGAACTACATGAGCAACAAGGAGCTGGTCCAGAGCCTCTACCGGGGCAAGAAGCCCGACAAGTACCCGGTGACCGGCCCCGGCGTGACACTCGACCCCGACCACGTGCACGAGCTGCAACTGGGCGGCGAGGATTCGTACGATAACCTCCGGTTGATGGACGCCTGGACCAACCGCGAGATCGGCCGGGAGATCGGCCAGGCGCTCAAGGACGTGCCCGAGGGGACCCCGGTCATAGTGAAGGTGATCCCGTGACGAGTGACGCGACGGCGGCCAGGCTCGACCGGATCCGCACCAGGTTCGCGCGGCTCAAGGAGCTGGAGGCGGAGCACGGGTTCGGCGTCGTCCTCGTCGACGGGGTTCCGCTGGAACCCTTCCCCGGCGTGCCCGAGGGCGCGTTCGAGGTGTTCCGCATCATCGGCAAGATCGAGGGCAGCCACTTCCGGTTCGAACAGCCGGCCGAGATCGGCAGCCTGACCGCCCTCCAGGCCCGGCCGGACAACCCGCACGACCCACTCGGCCCCGCCGTGTCGATCGGCTGCGAGCTGCACAGCGTGCCGCCGCGGCTGCGCGACGAGATCGACGGCGGCGAGAGCGTCTCGCTCGACCTCGAAGAGGGCGACGTCTACCACATCGACCCGGACGACTACGTCTTCCTCTACGAGCACCCGGACGAGGAGGTCGACATCCACGTCTTCGCCCCCGACATCGTCACGTTCTTCGACGAGTACGTGCTGGGCGACAAGTACCCGCAGGTGGTCGACACGATCCTGGGGCCCGGCGTGCGGGAGCAGCGGGTGCGCAAGGGCCGGTTCCAGGGGCAGTACGCCGACACCTGGCTGCGCCTGCTGGTGACCGCGGGCATCGTCTCCTGACCCGTACCGTCCCGCCGAGAATGCAGAGGACCAACGATGGCCGCTGACCCCCGGTTCCGCTCACTGTGGAGCGAGGACGAGCTCATCCCGTACCCGCGCGAGGCGTGGCTGGAGGGGGGATTCGGCCCCGACATGCTGCCCGCCGGCGACGAGATCCCGCTCGACGTGGCGGTCGTCTACACCGCCTTCCTCGAAGGCGACATCGAGCTGTTCGACACGATCCAGCTGAGCACCGAGGACGGCTCGCTGGACATCCGGCTGATCGTGGTGGGCGCGGTCGCCGACAACCCCGACCTGCTCTACGTGCTCGACCCGAAGACCGGCGAGATCCTCCAGTTCGACCTGGAACAGCAGGACGTCCAGGCGGTCAACAGCAACTTCCGCACCTTCGTCGAGTTCCTCTACCAGTTCGCGCTCTTCGTGGAGGCCGACGAGGGCAAGCCTGGCCGGGCCGAGCGGGCGGAGGCGCTGCGCACCGTCCTGGAGAGCATCGACCGCGCCGCGTTCGCGCCGGACGCCTGGTGGCCCCTGGTGATCAGCCAGCTCAAGTGAGGCCGGCCGGTCCGGCGCGCGGCTGACGGGAGTGTGCTCCGGGGGTCCGCGCCGACGACGCCGACGTGCGCCATCCGCGGCGACCCGGCCGACGGTGACGGCCGACGGATCGAGGCTCAGCGGCAGGCCCGGATCGCGCTCAACGTGGTGTGCACGTCGAACTGGTGCCCGTCGTCGCTCTCCCACCCGCCGTCGCTGCGCTGGGTCTCGGCCAGCCGCCGCCGCGCCCGCGCCAGCAGCCAGTCCTCCCCGTCGATGCCGACGCGCCGCAGCGTGGCGGCCAGCCAGGCCACGTCGCCCGGGGACAGCTCCGGCATCCGCTCGGCGAGAATCACCTGGATCCGCGCCGCCTCGTGGAACATCTCCTGCCGGTACAGGACCGCCGCGCTGAGCCAACCGGCGGGCAGGAAGGACGGCCAGCCGCCGTCCGGGCGCAGCCGGGCGACGAGCGACTGCGCGGCGGCGTGCACGACGCCCGCGTACGCCCCGCCGACCCGGTGGTCGAGCGGCCCGGCCGCCCGCGCGTCCAGGCCGGCGACGGTCAGCCAGAAACCGGCGTTCGCGGTCAGATGGAACCCCGCCTCGGGGTCGCCCGGCCGGGCCCACTCGGGGGCGACGTCGGCCAGCGCCGCGTCCTCCTCCCAGCCGCCGTCGGGCAACTGCCGCGCGGCCAGCCAGTCCAGCGCCCGGCGGGCGGCCGGCCGGCCGAGCGCGCCGAGATCGTCCAGCTCGGACAGGCGGAAGCAGGTGGCGTCCACGGAGGAGACCTCCCCGCCCAGCGTCGCCGGCCAGCCACCGTCGGGCGCCTGGCCGACCTCCGCGTCGTCGAGCAGTTCGGCAGCGGGCGGCGCGCCGGTGCGCAGCCGGGACAGCCGGGCGCGGTCCACCGCGTCCCCGTGTGCCACGACGAACCCGACCGCCGCATCCATGTCGACCACGGCAGCAACGCTACCTGCGGAAATGCGATCCCGCCTCGGTGAATCGGCCGAGGTGGCGGGGGGCGGACGGCCCGGCGCCACCTCGGCCGACGCCGGTCAGTACGCGGGCAGCGACGGGTCGATCTGCTTGATCCAGGAGAGCACGCCGCCCTGCACGTGCACGGCGTCGCGGAAGCCGGCCGCCTTGAGCGCGGCGAGCGCCTCCGCCGAGCGGACCCCGGACTTGCAGTGCAGCACGATCTGCCGGTCCTGCGGCAGCTTGGCGAGCGCCTCACCCGAGATGATCTCGCCCTTGGGGATCAGCGTCGCGCCGGGGATCCGGACGATCTCGTACTCGGCGGGCTCGCGGACGTCGACGAGGAAGATGTCCTTGCCCGCGTCCTGCCACTCCTTGAGCTCCAGCGCGGTGATGGTCGCGTCGACCACCGCCTCCTGGGCCTCCACCGACACGGCGCCGCAGAAGTCCTCGTAGTCCTCGAGCAGGTCGGTGACCGTGGGATTCTCGCCGCAGAGCACGCAGTTCGGGTCCTTGCGGACCTTGATCTTGCGGTAGCTCATCTCCAGGGCGTCGTAGACCATCAGGCGGCCGACCAGCGGCTCCCCGATGCCGGCGAGCAGCTTGATCGCCTCGTTGACCTGGATGGAGCCGATCGACGCGCAGAGCACGCCGAGCACGCCGCCCTCGGCGCAGGAGGGGACCATCCCGGGCGGCGGGGGCTCCGGGTAGAGGCAGCGGTAGCAGGGGCCGTGCTCGGCCCAGAACACCGACGCCTGGCCGTCGAACCGATAGATCGACCCCCAGACGTACGGCTTGCCGAGCAGCACCGCCGCGTCGTTGACCATGTAGCGGGTGGCGAAGTTGTCGGTGCCGTCGACGATCAGGTCGTAGCGGGAGAAGATGTCCCGCACGTTCTCCCGGTCCAGCGCCGTGTTGTGGATCTCCACCTGCACCAGCGGGTTGATCTCGCGGATCGAGGCGGCGGCCGACTCGGCCTTGGAGCGGCCGATGTCGGAGACGCCGTGGATGATCTGGCGCTGGAGGTTGGACTCGTCGACGGTGTCGAAGTCGATGATGCCGAGCGTGCCGACCCCGGCGGCGGCGAGGTACATCAGGGCCGGCGAGCCGAGACCGCCGGCACCGACACAGAGCACCCGGGCGTTCTTCAGCCGCTTCTGCCCCTCGACCCCGACGTCCGGGATGATCAGGTGGCGCGAGTAGCGGCGGATCTCGTCAACGGTCAGCTCGGCGGCGGGCTCGACGAGCGGGGGCAACGACACGGTGGACTCCCCGGAATCGGCTGAAGGCGAACCGGGCCATTGTCGCTCGTACCCGGGTCGATCGGCCATGAGGAGCGACACGTCGCCCGAACTGCGGGAAGGGGAATAACTCAGGTGCCGGGAACGACCTCGCCGTCGTACCGCGAGCCGTCGACGTACGGCCAGGCGTTGGCGGCGCAGCCGTCCAGGCCGTACGTCTGCTGCTGCATCACCGGCGCCGGTTCGCCGGGCCCCGGGCAGGCCTGGTGTTCCTCGCCGAGTTCGTGGCCCACCTCATGGTTGACCACGTAGGCGCGGTAGATCTCCAGCGGCGCCCCGTAGTCGGGGACCGCCTCCAGCCAGCGCGCCAGGTTGATGATCACCTGCCCGGGGAGCCGGCAGGAGGTGTAGCCCTCGGTGCTCAGCCCGCCCTGGGCGCACATCCGCTCCGAGGTGCCCGGCGTGGCCAGGTAGACGGTGAAGTCCGCGTCGGCCGCCTCCGGCACCCGCCGCATCCGCAGCTCCGCCGAGGCGATCCAGCCGCGGGGGTCGGCCAGCACCTCGTCGACGGTGGCGGCGAAGGCGGCGACGTCCTGGCCGGTGCCCTGCTCCACGGCCACCCGGTAGTGCAGGACCGGCCCGTCGGTGCCCCGCACCGGGGAGTCGCCGGGCGCGGTGGTGAAGTCGCCCGTGCCCGTGCGGGGGTAGGCGGGCGGCCGTTCCCGCTCGTCCGCCCCCGCCGCGTACGACGTCCGGCCCCGGTCGTCGATGGCCGGGGCGGTCGCGGGGCCGCCGGCGCGGGGCAGCGTCACGGCGGCGGTCGCCGCGAGCAGCAGGAGCACGCCGAGCCCCAGCACCCGCCGGTCCCGCAGCGGGGCCGGCGGTCGCCACCACCGCGCCGACCGGCGCGACGACGGTCGGGGTGGCGTCGGGCGGCGTGCCGGGCCAGGCGGGTCGCAAGGGGACGACGACGTCATGGAACGAGCGTCCCACACCAATCGGGCATTACGCCGGGTAAAACGCGAACCGGGCTCATTCCCCGGAAACGCCCCCGGACCGCCTCCTCCGGGCCGCGCGGGACGCCCGATCGCCGCCGGTCAGAGCCGGGGGCCCGCGTACCGGCGACCGTCGCGGTACGGCCAGGGGTTGGCCACGCAGCCGTTGAGGAAGAGCGTCTGCTGCATCATCACCGGCGCCACCCGCCCCCTGCCGGGGCAGCGCTCGTGCCGGTGTCCCAACTGGTGCCCGACCTCGTGGTTCACCACGTACGTCCGGTAGACCGAGAGCGGCACCTTCGCGCTGACGAAGTGCGGCACCGAGAGCCGCCAGCGGTCCAGGTTGATGATCACCTTGCCGGGCGCCCGGCACGACGTGTAGGGCCGCCCGCCCACCCGGATGTCCACCCCTCCGGCGGCACACATCCGGCCCGCCGTGCTGGCCGTGGCGAGGTAGACCGTGAAGTCGTGCCGGGAGCCGGCGGTCACCTGCTGCAACCGCAGCCCGCCGTCGACCCAGCTCCCCGGCCCGGCGAGCGCCCGCTCGACGGCGGCGGCGAACTCGCCCGCGTCCTCGTCGGCGCCCGACTCCACGGCGACCCGGTAGCGGCGCAGCGTGCCCGCGTCGCCCAGCACCGGGCCCGCCCGGTCGTCGTAGCCGAAGCTGCCCCGCCCCGCCGGCGGCACCGGGCCGGGCAGACGGAGCACGGCCGGCGGGAGCGTGGCGGACGAGGGCGTCGCGGCGGGCGACGACGGCAGCGGCGAGGCCGCCCCCGGCGCGAGCATCGGCGCGGGAGCCAGTTCCTCGGCGGTGAGCGCCTCTGCCCCGACGTCGCCGCCCCGCCGGTCGGCGATCACCGCCACCGCCGCGCCGACCGCGAGCACCAGCGCGACCAGCTCCACGAGACGCCGCCGACGCGCCGGACGGCGGTGCCGCGGGCGGGTCAGGTCCACGCCCCCGGCCGGTGCCGGTGACCGGGTGGCGGCACGACGACGGCCCTCGGCGGGAGCCGGGACGTGACGGGCCGGGGCGGGGCGACGGGCAGGGGACATCCCGGTCAGCCTGCCATGTCGGACCGCCTGGCGGTGTCCCCCGTTTCGGTGAGCAGGCCCAGCACGGCCCGGGCCACCAGGCGCGGGACCTCCAGTTGCGCCACGTGGCCGACCCCGTCGAGCATCAGCAGCCGGCTGTCCGGGACGACGCGGGCCGTCTGCGGGGCCACCCGCACGTCCACCAGCCGGTCGGCCCGTCCCCCGACGACCAGGGTGGGCGCCGCGACCGTCGCGGCGAGCCGCCACAGCGACCCCGACCCCGGCAGGTACGACCGCAGGAAGCTGGAGACCAGCCCCCGGAACGTCCGGACGTACGCGGCGGCGTAGTGCGCGGCCTCGTGCCGCACCCGGATCTCCTCCAGCGCCTCCTGCCGGCGCTGGTCGCAGATCCGGCTGAGGTCGGCGACGCACGCCTCCATCACCTGCTGGGCCATCACCTCGGGCGCGATCTGGGCCAGCCGCCAGGCGGCCAGGCGCTCGCCCCGGGGGACCGCCAGCAGCGGCAGCATCCGGCCCTGCAACGAGCGCCGGAAGTCCAGGAACGGCAGCGCGGGCGAGATCAGGGTCAGGCTCCGGACCAGGTCCGGCCGCACCCCCGCCACGTGCACCGAGACCGCCCCACCCAGCGAGTTGCCGAACAGGTGCACCGGCCCCCGACCGGAGTGCTCGATCCAGCGGACCACCCGGTCGGCGAAGGCCGGGACGGTGTACCGGCGACCCGGCTCGCTGCGGCCGAACCCGGGCAGGTCGATGGCCTGCCCGTCGAGGTGGTCGGCGAGCAGGTACGCCAGGTCGGTCCAGTTCTGCGACGAGCCGCCGAGCCCGTGCACGTAGAGCGCCGGCTCCGCGCCGGGCGCGGTGGCCGGCGTGTCCCGGACGTACGTCACCGTGCCGTCGAGGCGTACCTCCCGCCCCGGCCAGGGCGGTGGCACGGAGGGCTCGGGAAGGAGGTGGTCCGGCCGCAGGGTGGCGCTCTTCATGACTCCAGTCTGCCCGGGGTCGCGCCGACCGGCAGCGCTCAGGCCAGCAGCGCCTCGAGCCGGCGGTTGACCGCGGCCAGGGTGGCCCGGACGACCGCCTGCCGGGGATCACCGGCGACCAGCGCGGAGCCGACGAGCTGCTCCACCCAGCCGTCACAGACCAGCAGCACCACCACCGTGGCCACGTCGCAGTTGCCGAAGGGCACCACGGCCGCGTGCTCGACGAAGCAGCGCCCACGGTCGGGGCCGGCGTCGGGGCCGGGCTCGCCGCCGCGCAGCAGCTCGTCCACCGCCGCGGCGGCGGCCACCGCGCAGAGCCGCAGCACGTAGCCGTCGACGGCCGGCCCGGTCGAGTAGCCGGCGGCGCTCTCCCCACCGGCGAGCAGGCGGACCTCCACGGTGGCGTCGAGGCCGAAGGTGCTCACCTGGACGTGGTCGATCACCACCCGGGGGCCCACCGCACCGCCGGTGTCCAGCGGCCGGGACGGCGCCGTCTCCGTCGTCGTCACCTGCCCACCGGAGTACGACGTGCCGACGGTCGCCGGGGCACCGGCCGGGGTCCCGGCCGGGGCGGCGGAGACCGAGCCCGGCTCCTCCACCGTGGCCCGGCCCCGGTGCGGGGCGGCGGGCTGCCGGCGTCGGCGCGGGGTCTCGGGTGCCGCCTCGGGACGCTGGTCGGGGCGGGTCGGCGGGGCCTCCGCAGGGCTGCCGGCCACCCTGCCGCCGGGCACCCGGGGCTCGGCGGCAGACGGCTCGGCGAGGCGCGCGGCGGAGCCCGGTGACCTGCGACGCACCGGCGGGGCGGGCGCGGCCGGCATGCCGGGCAGGTTCTGCGGCGCGGCGGCCAGCCCCATCCGGTCCTGGAGCAGGCGGGCGACCTGCCGGCTAACCTCGGCCGGGTCGGCCCCGTCGGCGAGGTCGAGCCGCAGGCTGTGCGCGCCGGCCGGGGTGCGGCGCAGCGCCGCGTCGCGGACTCCGGCCACGCCACGGACGGCGTCGAGGATGGCGTTGACGTCGAAGCCCTCCGGGCGCTCCCGCAGCGGGGCGGGCTCGTCGTCGCGGCGCAGGTGGGTGGCGATGCGGGCGAGTTCGGGGGTTTCGGCGGGTGGGTCCACGGCTGGCGGCTCCGGCACGACGGGCACGTCCGGCTCGGCGGGGACGCGCTGCGGCAACACCGCCGATGCGGGGTCCGGCGCCTGGTCGGCGGCGGCCGGTGGGGCCGGCGGCGCCGGCTCGGGGGCGGATCGGCGGGCCGCGTAGGGCGGTGCGCTCGTCGGGGCGGGCGTGGCAGGGGTGCGGTCCCGTCGCCCGAACCCGCCGATGGCGGGGCCGGCGGCGGTCTGCGGGCCGCCGGTCGGCCTCGGGGCCGGCTCCGCGCTCTCCGGCCGGAGTCGGAACGGTCGGGTGACCCGGTCCGGGGTGTCCTCGGCGCGGGGCGTCGCAGCGGCCTCCGGGGCGTACGCGAGCGGGGGCGCGCCCGCCGGCGCGGGGACCGACCCGCCGGTCGCCCAGGCCGGTCGCTCGACCGGGGCCGACGGTTCGACCTCGGGCCCGCTCGGACGGTCGACGGGGACGGACGGTCGCTCGTACGACGACCGGGGCACCGACGCGGGCTGGCCGATGTCGTAGGGGCGGCCGGGCTCGCGGGGCTGGTCGTAGGGCCGGGACTCGGCGCGCGGCGGTTCGTACGGCCGATGCGGCTCACCGGCCCAGGCCGGCTGCTGTTCCTCGCGGGACCGGCGACCGACGGACTCGGACTCCTCGCGGGACCGGCGACCGACGGACTCGGACTCCTCCCGGGACCGGCGACCGACAGGCTCGGACTCCTCCCGGGACCGGCGACCGACAGGCTCGGACTCCTCCCGGGAGCGGCGCCCCGTCGGCTCGGGCTCGTCCCGGGCCCAGGGCGGCGCCCACGCGGCGCCCCAGCTCGGGCGGTTCCAGTTCGGACCGGTCCAGTCCGGTTCGGTCGTCGGCGGCCACTCGGCGGCCGACTGTCGCGGGCCGCCCGGTTCGGGGTCGGTCGACGGTTCCCGGTCGGCGCCCGGAACGTGCGTCACCGGGTCGGCGGCCGGCGACCGGTCATCCGCACCCGGGCGCGGGTCCGCGCCGAAGCCACGCCCGGCCGGTTCGTGTCCGGCGGCGCTCGGCGCGCGGTCCTGGCCGAACCCGCCCGCCATGCGGTCCTGGTCGAACCCGCCCGCCGCCCGGTCCTGGCCGGCGGCGCCCAGCGTCCGCTCCGCGCGAAGGCCGCCTGCGGCCCGGTCCTGGCCCAACCCACCGGATGGGCGGTCCTGGCCCGGCTCCCCTGCCGCGCTCTCCGTGCCGGCGGCGACCGGGTCGGGGCCCCGGTCCTCGCGGAAGGCGCGATCCGCGCCCAGCGCGCGGTCGACGCCGGCGACCCTTTCGCCGGCGGTCGCGCGGTCGCCGACGGCGGACGCGGCGTTGACCGGACGCTCGGCGACCGGACGCTCGGCGGGCGGCGGGAAGGGGCGCGGCTCGGAAGCCGGCGGCTCCGGCGGGAGGTGGTCGCCCCAGCCGCGTGCCGTGCCGGCGGCGGACGGGGGTTCCTCGGCGGTGGCGCGGTCGACCGTCGGCGCGTGGAAGCCGGGCGGCACCTCGAAGCCGCTGGCGGCGGTGCCCACGGGCGGGACCTGGACGGCCGGGGGCGCCGACGTGGGCAGGCCGGGGTCGGCCCAGCGGGCCTGACGCCCGGTCGACGGGTCGTCGGAGGGGCGCCGGACCGGGCCTGGCTCGGGGTCGGTGAACCCGCGCCGCGGCCCCGGCGGCTGGTCGACCGTCGGCGCCGGGCGCTGCGCGGGCACCACCAGCCGGTCGTTGCCCGGGTCGCGGCGCTGCTCGCCGAGGATGCCGGGCGGGGCGCTCACCGGAGCCTGGCGGCTGGCCGGCGCGTCGTCGGCGGCGTGGTCGACGCCGTTGACGTGGTGGCCGTTGACCCGGGCCGGCGGCTCGGCCCCGGCCGGCAGGCCGGGCAGCGGTGGCGGCAGGTCGCCGTGTCGCGGCGACGAGGCGGCCCACCCGGGGGTCGGTTCGGGCGGACCCCACGGCGAGGCCGGATCGCGAGGGCCGGAGATGTCCCCGCCCCGGGACCAACTGGCCGCCGGGGGCGCCCACCCGCCGGAACGGGCCAGGTCGTCCTGCGGACCCGTCCCGTCGCCGTGCTCTCCCGGGGTGGCGGCACCGGGTTGCCCTGTTTCACTCACCGCGCGCTCCTTGGTCGCCCCCGCTGAGGCTACCGTGTGGTGACAGTGGCGATAAGTTACAGCGGCGGGCCAATTCCGCGACGGGTCCCGGGCCCCGACCGGTTCGGGTGAAATGCCGGCTCGTACGAAGAAACTCGGAGGTTCCCATGACCGCTGCGGGGAACGGTGCCCAGACCGCCGGCCGGCCCACCCGCCTGCCCCGTTCCGCGCGCCGCAAGCAGTTGCTCGCCGCGGCGCAGGAGGTGTTCGTCGCCCAGGGCTACCACGCGGCTGCGATGGACGACATCGCCGAGCGGGCGGGAGTCTCCAAGCCGGTGCTCTACCAGCACTTCCCCGGCAAGATGGATCTCTATCTCGCCCTGCTGGACACGCACTGCGACGCGATCCTCGCGAAGGTGGACGACGCCATGCGCGGCACCAGCGACAACAAGGAACGGGTCGGCGCGTCGGTGCGCGCGTACTTCGACTTCGTCGACCACGAGAGCGAGGCGTTCCGCCTCGTCTTCGAGTCGGACCTGCGCAACGACCCGGCGGTGCGGCAGCGCGTCGAGCGGGTGGAGCAGGGCTGCATCGCGGCGATCACCGACACCATCATCTCCGACACCGGGATCAGCCGGGCGCACGCCGAGCTGCTCGCCTCCGGTCTGGTCGGCGCGGCCGAGACCGCCGCGCAGTTCTGGCTGGCCCGGGGCCGGCAACTCCCCAAGGCCGAGGCCGAGGCACTGGTCGCCGCGCTCTCCTGGCGGGGCATCGCCAGCTTCCCGCTGCAAGGTGAGTCAGCCTGAACATCCGGCCCCGAGATCGGATAGCCTTCCCATCGGCGGCTCTTTCGCCCGAATGAGGAGGCACAGTGGAGGTCAAGATCGGCGTGCAGTACGCGCCCCGCGAGCTGGTCCTGGAGAGCGCGCAGTCGCCGGCCGAGATCGAGCAGATCGTGACCGACGCCTTCGGCAAGGACGAGGGCACCCTCTCCCTGACCGATGAGAAGGGCCGGCGGGTGATCGTGCCGGTCAACAAGGTCGCCTACGTCGAGATCGCCGAGGCGTCGCCGCGCGCGGTCGGGTTCACCGTCCGCTGAGTGGTCCGGTCGGCCGCGACGGGTGACCCGACGATCGCCCGTCGCGGACCGCCGGTCGCGGTCAGTTGTTCAGCCCGGCGGCGGCCATCCGCGTGGTGTGCGCCGCGGTCAGCCGTCGGAACAGCCCCGGCACGTCCACCCGCCCGCTCCGTGCGACGAGCGCGGTGAGCGCCCCCTGCTCGGCGGTGGCCACCCGGCCGGCCTGCGACAGCGCCTCGCCGACCAGTCGCCGCGCCCACATCGAGAGCCGGCCGGCGACCCTCGGATCGGCCTCGACGGCCGCCCGGATCTCCGCGACGGCGAAGTCGGCGTACGACGAGTCGTGCAGCACGTCGAGGACGAGCTGGCGGTCCGGCTCGGCCAGGGCCACGGCGATCTCCCGGATGAAGTCGTCGGTGATGGCGTCGCCCACGTACGCCTTCGTCACCGCCTCCGCCCAGTCCCTCGGCTCGGTCGAGTCGTGGTACGCCTGGAGCGGCTCGACGTACGGCGCCATGGCGTCGTCGGGTAGCACGCCGAGCGTGGCGAGCCGGTCGGCCAGCCGCCGGTAGTTGCCGATCTCGGCGGCGGCCATCTCGCCCAGCGCCGCCCGCCGGCGCAGATCGGGGGCGAGTCGGGCGTCGACGGCCATCCGCTCGAAGGCGAGCAGCTCACCGAGGGCCACCAGGCCGAGCAGGTCGACGACGGCGCGGTCGGGCAGATCGGTCGCGGGCACGAGCGCAGGCTACCGCCCACCGACAACCCGGCCCGGAGTGGCACAGGTCACACCGGTCGCCCCCGGCGTGTCGCGTGCGCATGGAATCAGGACGGCACCGGGTCGGTTCAGGTAACATGGAGCAGTTGCCACGGGCGCCGATCTGGCCAGACTGGTCCCACCGATCAGCCGGTCCGATCGAAGTGTGAGGCCCGCGGCGCGCGTGCGGCCCGGTCCGGCAAGGCAATCTGCCGCCGACCGTGTGGCCCGCGCCACACCGAACGCGCCCTGAGGACATGACGGGGCGCACCCACGAGAGGGCACCCCCAAATCCATATGAGCGAGCTGACTCAAGACCTCATGGACGGCCAGGAACTGGCCGCCACCGCTCCGGTGCGCCCGGAGGCACCCACCTTCGCCGAGCTTGGCGCGCGTCAGGAGACCGTCGACGCGCTGGCCGCGGCCGGCATCACCCGCGCCTTCGCCATCCAGGAGTACGCGCTCCCGATCGCGATGCGCGGCACCGACCTGATCGGCCAGGCGCCCACCGGCACCGGCAAGACCCTCGGCTTCGGCGTACCGCTGCTGGAGCGGGTCTTCGCGCCGGGCGAGGGCAGCGACGGCGTGCCGCAGGCGCTGGTCGTCGTACCCACCCGTGAGCTGGGCATCCAGGTGGCCAAGGACCTCGCCGCCGCGGGCAGGACCCGGGGCGTCCGGGTGCTGCCGATCTACGGCGGCGTGGCGTACGAGCCGCAGATCGACGCGCTGCGCAAGGGCGTGGAGATCCTGGTCGGCACGCCCGGCCGGCTGATGGACCTGCAGAAGCAGAAGCACCTGCGGCTGGACCGCGTCCACGCCCTGGTGCTGGACGAGGCCGACCGCATGCTCGACCTGGGCTTCCTCGACGACGTCGAGAAGATCCTGGCGATGCTGCCGGAGGACCGGCAGACCATGCTCTTCTCGGCGACCATGCCGGACCCGATCGTCACCCTCTCCCGGCGCTTCCTGCGCCACCCGGTGACGATCCACGCCGGGCACACCGCCGAGACCGGGCCCTCGCCGCAGACCCAGCAGCTGGTCTACCGCACGCACTCGATGAACAAGGTCGAGGTGGTGGCGCGCATCCTCCAGGCCGAGGGGCGCGGGCTCACCATGATCTTCACGCGGACCAAGCGGGCCGCCGACCGGGTCGCCGAGGACCTCGACTTCCGCGGGTTCGCGGTGGCCGCGGTGCACGGTGACCTCGGGCAGGGCGCGCGCGAGCGGGCGCTGCGGGCGTTCCGGGCCGGCAAGATCGACATCCTGGTCGCCACCGACGTGGCGGCCCGCGGGCTGGACGTCACCGGGGTCACCCACGTGATCAACTACGACTGCCCCGAGGACCAGGACACCTACACCCACCGGATCGGCCGCACCGGTCGCGCCGGGGCGACGGGCGTCGCGGTGACCTTCGTCGACTGGGACGACATGCCCCGCTGGCGCATCATCGACAAGACCCTCGGTCTGGAGATGCCGGAGCCGCCGGAGACGTACCACACGTCCCCGCACCTCTACACCGACCTGCACATCCCCACCGACGTCAGCGGCACCCTGCCGACCGCCGAGCGCACCCGCGCCGGGCTGTCGGCCGAGGTCGAGGAGGACCTCGGCGGCGGACGGTCCCGGCGGGGCGAGGGCGGCCGGGGCGCGCGGCGCGGCGAGCGCGGCGAGGGCCGTGGTCG
>NZ_JBFABB010000102.1:0-26141 GCF_040640035.1 Micromonospora sp. NPDC023633
GCGCGACCGAAGTCACACCGCCCCCGCCGGTCAGGAGGCGGGCTCGACCAGCTCACCCAGGCCGGTGGCGACGAGTTCGTCGCGGATCACCGCGGGGCCAGCAGCCGATCGGCCGCCGGCACCCGGGACGCCGCCGCGTCCCGGCTGACGGCCGCGCTGTCGATGGCCGCGCGGGCGGCGGACCAGGCGGTCCGGTGCTCCAACCCCCGCGCCCGCCACCTGGGCAGCAGGGTCGTGGCGAAGCCCGCGCCCACCAGCAGGACGCCGCCGACCAACCAGATCAGGAGGGTGTGGGACATGCGCTCCAACCATCGGACGAGGGGTACGGGGGTTCTCGGCAGCTGTCGGGCGGGATCGGGGGTACGACCGAGTCTGGCTGATCGAGTCGAACCGCCGCGAACCGGCCCTGGCCCGCCGCCCTGCCCGTCACGCCGCGTGCGTCGTATGGTCTCCGCATGGCGCACCCGGTCTGGGCGGACGGCAAGGCCTACGAGGCGTACGTGGGCCGGTGGAGCCGCCCCGTCGCGAGGGAGTTCCTGCACTGGCTGGCCGTGCCGCCGGGCCGGCGCTGGCTGGACGTGGGCTGCGGCACGGGCGCGCTCACGTCGACCGTGCTGGCGCTGGCCGACCCGGCGTACGTCGCGGGCGTCGACCGTTCGCCGGGCTTCGTGGCGTACGCCCGCGCGGCGGTCGGCGACGCGCGGGCGGGCTTCCAGGTCGGCGACGCCCGGGCGCTGCCGCTGCCCGACCGCTGCGTCGACGTCGTCGTCAGCGGCCTGGCGGTCAACTTCGTGCCCGAGCCGGCGCGCGCCGTCGCCGAGTTCGCCCGGGTCACCCGGCCGGGTGGGGTGGCCGCCGCCTACGTCTGGGACTACGCCGGGGGCATGGCGCTGCTGCGGCACTTCTGGGACGCCGCCGCCCTGCTCGACCCGGCCGTGGCCGAACGGGACGAGGGCCGCCGGTTCGCGGTGTGCGACCCGGAGTCCCTGCACGGGCTGTGGACCGACGCGGGCCTGACGGCGGTGGCGGTCCGGCCCGTCGACGTGCCCACGGTGTTCGCGGACTTCGACGACTACTGGACCCCGTTCCTGGGCGGACAGGGTCCCGCCCCGACGTACGTCGCGTCCCTGACCGCGCCGGATCGGGCCCGCCTGCGCGACCTGCTGTCGGCCCGGATGCCCGTGGCGCCGGACGGGTCGGTCCGGCTCACCGCCCGGGCCTGGGCGGTCCGGGGGACGGCGCCGGCCTGAGCATCGGCCGGGTTCGTGCTGCTCGTCGCCAGGATGCCGTTGGCCTGGCTGCTCCGGACCACGCCGGCCGACCACCTCGGCTGAGCACCCGCCGTCCCCGGTCGACCCGGGGACGGCGGGCCCGTCACCGGCGGCGCTTCGGCAGGTCGAACTGGTCGGCGGCCCGGCAGTCGCGCGGGCCGCCGATGGCGCCCGGCCCGACCCGGTCGAGCGCCGCGCGCGCCCGGACGCGGCCGAGGTTCCAGGCGTACCACGGGTCCGGCTCTTCGAGGTCGTCCGCGATCCAGCTCAGCGTGCAGCGGCGCACCGGGTCGGGCAGGCCGGTCAGGGCCGGCGTCGCGTCCGCCGAGAGCGCCCGCAGGTACCAGGCGTCGATCTTGCCCGTCTGCTCGTACCGGGCGATGTTGCGGCGGGCGGCGTAGTCCTCCGGGTTGAGCACGGCCAGGCCCAGCAGCATCACCACGGCGAGCGCCACCGTCGTGCCGGGGATCCAGGCCCCGCGCCAGCGGAGCCCGGCCACCAGGATCATCAGGAACACGGTGCCGAGCAGCAGCTCGAACGCCATCACGAAGAGCCGCTCGCCGGTGAAGCTGTAGACCTTCTGGTACGTGTACATCCTCGACAGCGCCGACACCACGATGACGAAGCTGAGCACGCTGAGCAGGCCCAGCAGGACCCGCAGCAGGTGGCGCTCGACGGCCCGGTCCCGTCGCGCCCAGCGGGCCACCCCGCCGAGCACCGCCAGCGTCAGCATGGTGACGACGACGAGCTGCCAGAACCCGCTGCGCGCGTACTCGGCGTAGCTGAGACCGGCGGTGCGCAGCACGTGTCGCTGCCCGCCGAACAGGACGGTGAACTGCACCGCCACGAAGCCGCCGAACAGCAGCGTGAGCGCGCTGATGACCGGCGCCCACTCCACGACGCCGAAGCGGCGCGTGCCGGGCCGGTCCACGGTCGACAGGTCGGGTGGCGCGGCCAACGTGTAGACGGCGGCGACGGCGCAGAGCCCGCCCACGGCGGCGAGGAAGACCCAGCGGAACACCGTGCCGACGTTGACCTCGGGAATCACCTCGCCGAGCACCACGGAGAAGGCGCCGTCGGCCGAGGACAGGAGCGCGCCGAAGACGATCAGCGCGGCCAGGGTGGCCGCGGCCGACCCGACGACGCGACGGGCCAGACCCGGGTTCGCGGGGGCGTGCAGGTGACCGCGCACCCACGGCAGCCCTCGCAACGCCGCGAACGGGGCCGCCACCAGGCTGAACAGGATCGATCGGATGAGCCGGCCGCCCACGATCGCGAGGGTCGCGCAGCCGAGCGCGCCGAGCACGCAGAACGTCACCAGCCACCAGGCGTTGCGGAAGGCCAGGACCGCCAGCAGCGCCAGCGCCGCCGCCGCCCAGCCGGCGCGGATCCGCCGCTCGGCGCGCGGCAGTTCCGCGCCCGTCCGCCGGACCGCGAGGACCACCGCGACGGTCAGGGCGAGCCAGCCGAGGAACCAGCCGATGCCGGTGCGGGTGAGCGGTACGAAGAACGCCAGCCCCAGCGCTCCGGCGAGGACCGCGGCCGGTACGGCCCGGTCCCGGGCGGGCTTCGGCCCCGGCCAGCGCGTGTCGAGGAACGACGGCGGGGGCGGGGTCGGCTGGTAGCCGCGGTACGGCATCGGCGCGCCGCTCGGCACCCCGATCCGGTAGGGCGCCGGGTGTGGGGCGGCGGCCGGTGGCGGTGCGGTAGTGGTGGCCGGCGCGGTGGTCGGGTGCGACGGCGCGCTCGGCGCCGGGCCTGCGGCCTCCGGTGCCGACTCGACCGCAGGCGGCGAGCCCTTCGTGTCGGCGGTGGCTGTCGTGGCCTCTGCATCCCCGCCGTCCACCTGCCTCGGCACGGCCGGGCGGCTGTCGGGGCCCGTGGGCGCCGGCGTCGGGCCGGCGACCGTCGGGCGGGTGTCCGGGTCTGTCGGCGTCGGGGCGGCGACCGTCGGGTGGGTGTCCGTCACGGCTGGTGTCGGCGCGGTGGCCGGCACCAGCGGGATGAACACGGCGTATCCGCGCGTGCCCGCCGGGATGCTGACCGGGATCGCCCAGGCGGGCGCGCCCTCCGTGCCGGGCCACACCATGGCGGGCGGAGCCCCGTCGACGGGTGGCATGGCGAGCAGGTACGGCGTCGCGGTCCCGGGGTTCTCACCGTCGGGGTTCGCGGACGTGCCGACGGGCTCCGGGGATCCCGGCACCGGTGGCGGCTGGGTCACGGGACCCTCCTCGATCGAATGGTCCGCACACTGTACGGCCGATCCCGGTGCCTTCGCCGCCCGGTGAACGCCGGGCGATCCGTCTCGATCACCGCGCCCGTCGGCCAGGGTGGATCTTCGTGGTGAGACCAACCCGCGATTGGCCGATGGCCTGGGCTGCCTGCGGCTCCTCCCGGCTCAGCCCTCTCTACGGGCCCGGCGGCATGCTGATGGGAGCGCCGGCGGCCTGGTCTGCGGCCGCCGCCGCGCCCACGGCTCCGACCGCCGCGAACGTGCGGTCGCGAACGCGGCAGCGAAGCGGGCAGCCTCGAAAGAGCTGCGACGACGGCCGGGCGGCCGTGAGGCAGCCCGTGACACAGTTGGTTCGAATACTCGCCCAGCTTGCGGGCGTGATGGACGAGGTGGGCTGACCGAGAGGCGCCACCGTTTGGCGGGAGGAATCAGACGGTGACCGCAGACGACGCCGGACGGGCGGCTCGTGACGAGGCCGCCCGAGCCGAGTACCAACGGCTTCGGGAGCGTGGGGAGGCGTGGCGTCTGATGCGCACCGTCGATGGGGAACTGGCCCTTTACCGGCCGGAGGAGGTCGGCTTCGTCGGGGGCGGACCAGGCGTCATGGTGCGTACCGTGGGCGGGCTGCGAGTCCTCGCCGTCGTGTTCACCGCGTTCACCGTGGTCTTGGTGCTGGCGTTGCCCATCTCGTGGGCGCAAGGCCGGCCCTTCTGGGGAGCCGTCCCGCTGGCGCTGGTGTCCGCTGCGTTCACCTGGTACGCCGTGGCCATCATCCGCAAGGAGAAGCGGGCGGTCGAGTTGCGGCGCCAGCGCGGCGTTCCGGCCCCGGCCCGCTACCCGTACTGAGGCGGTCGAGGCATCCACCCCCGGTCAGCCCGGACACGGCCTGCTCATTCGCCGAGGCGTCGGCAGCCGGCCCGGACGGGGCGGCACCCCCGATCGGTCCTCGGTAACGTGCTCGGCCATGGCCAGTGGCGCACCTTCCGGCAACTGGTGGGCGGCCCTGCCGCCCCGGCAGGTCAGCCACCTGCCCGACATCGATGCCGAGCTGCTCCACGTGGGCCTCGATCCGGTACCGGTCGCCGCCCCGGTCGTCGTCCGGTACCACGTACCGGATCACAGCGGCTTCACCGACCTGCTTGCCGCCGTCCTCGACGAGTTGGATCACGCGGCGCTCCAGATGTTCCCCCGCTGGTTGCCCGGTGCCGAACGGCTCGACGGTGCTGGCGCGCTGGGTGCCGCCGCTGTCCGGTCCCTGGCTTCGCGGGCCGCCGCCCGCTCCGCGCACTTCGGCCCGTTCCTGGCCGACCTCGCCGAGCGCGCGCTCGACGGGAAGGATCGACGACGTCGACCGCGCTTCCCGGCAGAGGTACGGGCTGCCGGCCTGGCCCGTGTCATCGCTGACGCGTACGAGCGCGACGGGTGCGTCCTGCTGGTCGGTCTGACCGACGAGCTGACGACGGACGGGGAACGCGCGCTGGTCGCCGCCGCCGAGTGGTTGGTGCGGCACGGCCGCTTCGCCGTGTGGCTGGCGGGGCGAGGACTTCGTACGGTCGACCGGATCCGGTCGGTTCCGGTTTCGCTGCCGTCGAGCCTGACCGAGTTGGCGGTGCAGGTGGGTCGGGTTCCCGACACCGTCCGGGAGCCTCCGCCGACGCTGACGTTTCCGCCGCTGTCCGGGGTGCCGCGCGGCGACAGCGTTGCCGAGCAGGCCCTGGAGCTGGCACTGGGGCCGCACGAGTGGGCCCGGGGCAGGCGGTGGAACCACACGTACGACTGGCACCCGCTCGGCGAGATTTACCGCCTGGATCTCTTCTGGCCGGTCGAGGGACTTGCCGTCGAGGTGGACGGCCCGGAACATCGGGAACGAATCCGTTTCGCCAACGACCGGCGACGCGACGTGCGACTGCAACTGCTCGGGCTGGACGTGCTCCGGTTCACCAACGAGCAGGTGCTGTCCGACGTCCAGGCCGTGGTCGGCATGATCCGTCAACTGCTGGACCGTCGTCGCCGGAGCGGCGCGCACCCCCACATGGAAGAGGCACCATGACGAGCACGGCGGACCTTCCCGACCTGACGCCCAACCAGATCAACGCGCTTGTGGTGCTGATGGTCGAGGCCCGCAACCTGACCAACAACGAGCTGAAGGAGTTGGCCGGGTTCAGCCTGACCGGCAAGGACAACGCCAAGCTCGTCGAGCTCGGCCTGGTCGAGACCGATCGGTCGCACCGGCCCTTCTCGCACGAGCTGACCGACGAGGGGTGGCGGGTGGTGCGGCAGCTGCACGCCGGTGCCCTGCCCGCGCGCAGCGGCTCGGCCACCCGTTCGCTGTTCACCCTGCTGGCCGGCCTGCACCGCTCGCTGAGCCGGTTGGGGCTCAGCCACGCCGACTTCTTCACGCAGCCACCGGCCATCCCGGGCCCGGCGGCCGGCTCGACGCCTCCCGCTCTCCTGCCGGCGCCGGTGGCCGCAGAGCCTGGCGCCCTGGAGGCCCTGATCCGCGCGGCCTACCGCGAGCTGGCCCGGGAGCCGGGAGCCTGGGTGGGGCTCGCCGACCTGCGCGAGCGCCTCGGTGGGCAGGACCGCGCGACCGTCGACGCGACGTTGCGTGCCATGGTCCGCCAGGACGGCGTCCGGATCATCCCGGTCGCCAACACCAAGTCGTTGACCGCGCGGGACCGGGCGGCGGCGGTGCGCATCGGGGACGAGGAGAACCACACCCTGGCGATCGGCCCGGCATGATCGGCGAGGACGCACGCGCCGCACTCGAGGCGGTCAGTCTCAACCCGGCGGTCACCCCCGACGACGTGTGGCGGCCCAGCCCGCACGATGTGCCGGAGCTGCACGAGAAGGTGGTGGCGGAGATCCTGCGCGGCGTCGGCAAGGCCCGCACCGACGACACCACCGTGCCCCTCGGGGTGGCCATGCAGGGGCGGGCCGGCGCCGGAAAGACCCACCTGCTCGGGGCGGTGCGGGACCGGATCCAACGCGAAGGCGGCTACTTCTTCCTGGTCGACATGGTCAGCGGTAAGACGTTCTGGGAGAGCGTGGCGCTGGCACTCGTCGAGGGGATGGGCCGGGACGCGTTCGGCTGGGGCACCCAGCTGCGTACGTTCCTGCGGCGGCTCACCGCCCAGCTCGGCATTCCGGCGGACGTACGCGACGCGGTCGCCGGCACGAAGCCGGTCACCCGGGAGCAGCTGGACACCTTCGTGCGGGCCCTGCGCACGCGCCATCGCGAGATCGGCCGGGACTGTCAGGACACCGCCCGGGCACTCGTCCTGCACGGTGCGTTGGACTTTGAGGCACAGGACGTCGGCTACGCCCACCTGATCTCCGAGCCGGGTGACCCGGCCGGCCGCACGGCGTGGGGGCTGACCCCGGTGATCCGTACCCCGCAGCAGATCGTCCAGGACGTCTCCCGGCTGATGGCGTTGACGCTCGACCCCACCGTGATAGCCGTCGACCAGCTCGACACGCTGTTCGCCCAGACCAGCACCGCCATGTTCGACCAGTACGCCGGACTGGAGGACGCCCAGGCGAAGGTCGTCGGGCCCATCGCCGACGGACTGTTGAAGCTGCGCGACGTCACCCGCCGGACGCTGATCGTGGTCTCGTGTCTGCCGGACACCTGGGAGCTGTTGACCAGGAGCGCCCCCACTCCGGTCGGCGACCGGTTCCGGCAGGCGACCCTTCCCGACCGGATCCCCACCCCCGAGATCGGTCGGGCCATCGTGGCCAAACGCTTCACCGCCGCGTTCGCCGGGCCGCGCTTCGCGCCGCCGTATCCGACCTGGCCGATCAGCCCCGACGCGTTCGCCGACGCCCCGGCGCTGACGCCCCGGGCGTTGCTTCGCCGGGTGGACCGGCACATCGCCTGGTGCCGGGACCGGGACGAGGTGATCGAACTCGGCCGCCTCATCGAGGTCGGTGACCACGTCGTGGACGCGGCCGAGCGGCCAGGCACGGTCGCCACAGCCGACCGGAGGCCACGCCCCGACACGGACACCGGCGACGACGTGTCCCTGCGGCGGCTCGACGACCGGTTCGCCGAGCTGGTGGCGGGGGCTGACGTGAGGGCCGCGCTCGATCTACGTACCGAGGACGAGCAGATGCCGCCGCTCCTCGCGGCCGGCCTGGCGGCCTGGATCGCCGAGCAGGCCCCCACCGGCGCCAGCTACAAGTACGACCCGCCGCCGGGCCGCAAACCTGCGCTGCACGGACGACTGATCGAGGTGCTGGACGAAGCCACCGAGAACGAGGCGCACTGGTGTTTCCGCGGGCTCTCCCATCCGAACGCGATCGCGGCTACCGCCAGGGTGAAGGCGGCCTGCACCATGGCGGGACTCGACCGCGCGCTGCCGCAGCGACGGCTGGTGCTGCTGCGCAACGGCCCGTGGCCGACCGGGAAACGTACGGCCGAGGTGTTGGCGGCCTTCGACGCGGCCGGCGGCGTCCGCCGCGGCGTGGAGGAGGCGGACCTGCGGGTGTTCGCCGCACTTCGTGAGCTGAGCGGCGAACCGGCCTCGGTGCTGCAGGAGTGGCTGGTCGCGCGCCGGCCGGCCAGCTCCACCCAGCTGTTCGCAGTGCTCCTGGGCGGCTCCGCCGGAGCGACCCGCCCGGACGTCGGGCCGACCGCCGGGGCAGGCAGCCAGGACGACGCACGGGCCGACACCCGGACGCTCGCGGCAGACGGAACCTCGATCCTGTTGGGGCGAACCACCGACGGGGCGCGGCCTTTCACAGTGGATCTGGAGTCGCTACGCCGCCACACGGTGATCTTCGCCGGCTCCGGCTCCGGTAAGACCGTGCTGATCCGGCGGCTCGTCGAGGAGTGCGCGCGACAGGGCGTGTCCGCGATCGTGCTCGACCCCAACAACGACCTCGCCCGCCTGGGCGATCCCTGGCCAGAGCCGCCCGCAGGCTGGGTCCCAGGGGACGCCGAGCGGGCCCGCGACCACCTCGACCACACCGAGGTGGTGATCTGGACGCCCCGGGTCAACGCCGGTCGACCGCTGAGCTTCCAGCCCTTGCCGGACTTCACCCCCGTGCGTGACTCGTCCGACGAGTTCGACCAGGCGATCCGTTCGGCGGTGGAGGCGCTCGCCCCGCGCGCCGGGGTGGACCGGCCGACGAGGGTGGCCCAGCAGGGCAAGGCCGTGCTGACCGAGGCCCTCCAGGCGTACGCGAGAAGCGGAATGGTCGGCCTGCCCGGCTTCACCGAGTTCCTCGCCGAGCTGCCCGACGGGGTGAGCCGGCTGAACCGGGCGGACAAGCTGGCCGAGGACTTGGCCGAGACCCTGAAGGCTGCCATGGTCACCGATCCGTTGTTCGGTGGCGTCGGCTCCCCGGCCGACCCGGGCCTGCTGCTCACCCCCTCGCCGGGGCGTCGGGCCCGCATCTCTGTGATCAGCTTTGTCGGGCTCACGTCGGACCAGGAACGGCAGGGTTTCGTCAACCAGTTGCAGATGGCCCTGTTCGCCTGGATCAAGCGGCACCCGGCGGGCGATCGGCCGCTGGGCGGGCTCTTCGTGATGGACGAGGCGCAGACCCTCGCCCCGTCGACCGGGCAGACGGCCTGCACGGCCAGCTCGATCGCTCTGGCCTCGCAGGCCCGCAAGTACGGGCTCGGGCTGGTCTTCGCCACCCAGGCGCCGAAAGGGCTGCACAACCAGATCTCCGGTAACGCCACCACGCAGTTCTTCGGGCTGCTCAACGCACCCGCGCAGATCGACGCGGCCCGTCAATTGGCGGAGGCCAAGGGCGGCCGGCTGCCCGACATCGGCCTCATGCAGAGCGGCCAGTTCTACGTGGCCGGGGAGGGCTTCGCGTTCGTCAAGGTGGACACGCCGATGTGCCTGTCCCACCATCCGAAGGCGCCGCTCAGCCCGGAGGAGGTCGTCGCCAGGGCAGCTTCGGCACAGTTCCGGCCGGAGCGCAGTCACCTGCCGGACACGCCGGCCGTCCGATGACGGACAGGACGCGGAACGCCTTCGCGGCGCACTGTTGTAGCAGGTCAGAGGCGTGAGGATGGCGGGCCGCAACCCATTCCTAGGGCCCGGCGGGGACAGCATCGTCTCCGCCGACACCGCCATCACCGAGCCCGACCCCGCGACGGCCCCGGCGTAGCGCACCGCCGGCCGCCCACGCACCGCGAGGTCGCACTCCGGCAGTCACCGTCCCGGGTGCCCGGGCGGAAGCCGCCTCACCGACACCGACACCGACGTCCCCATCCCGGCAGCCACCGGAGCCGCGCGGCAACCCCGAGACGAGCGCGGCCGGCGAGCCGTACCCATGACCCGTCCCGGGCCCACGCCGTCGCGTGCCCGGCGACCCGGTCGTCGCCCGACCCATCCTCCCCAGCCGGATCCGGCCGTGGTCACGAGCCGGTCGGTCCGGACACCGAGCACGAGAGGAGCCGGCAATGGCCGCTCCCACCGCCACCGCCTCCCTGAACGCCTCCACCTACTCACCCGGCGACCAGATGATCCTGACCGTCACCTACGGCGACGCCGACACCAAGCCGGTGACCGTCACGATCGTGGTGACCGACGCGCAGGGCAACAGCAGCGCGCCGGTCAGGGTCACCGCCGTCATCGACCCGCTCACCCTCACCGTCACCGACGACTCCGGCCGCACCTGGACCAAGGCGTCGGACAACGGCTCGGTGGCCGTCTACCGGGCGGTGGCGTGATGCCCCGGGTCACCGTCACGGTGCGCGACAACGGCGGGCGCACCGCCACCGCCACCGCCGACTACACGATCGCGCCGCCGGTGCTGGGCGGCTACTACCTCTCCGGCGGCGCCGACCCCACGGCCGACATGGCCGGTGGGAACTTCCGCTCGCTGACCCAGTACCGCAGCTTCGCCGACGGCTACACCTTCCCCGGCTACCAACGGCCGTGGCTGATCACCCTCGGCAGGGCCGGGGTGCAGATGAACATGGTGCTGGAGCTGAAGCACTACGGCGCGCCCAACGCCGGGCCGCAGACCTTCACCGTGGACGGCGTCACCCACACCGTCCCGGCGCCCGCGATGACCATCCAGCAGCGCCCGGGCACGACCTGGCCCCGGGCGTACGGCTACAGCCAGGTCCTGGCCGGGCACTGCGACGGGCTGTTCGCCCGCGCCCTGTCCCAGTACCGGACCCTGGGCTTCGGGGTGAACATCCAGCTCGCCTCCGAGCTGGACACCGACCACGAGTTCGGCACCACCGAGTCCGGCGTCAGCTACCCGTGGGCGCAGTCGGACGCCCGCGCGGTGCAGGCGTTGACGTACATCGTGAACTGGTTCAAGGCCCGCCAGCTGCCCGCCGGCACGACGTTCTCGGTCGGGGTGGGCGGCTTCGACCGGGCCTGCTTCCAGCGCACCCACCCGGAGGCGCTGATGGCCAAGCTCGACTTCCTCCAGTGGAACGCCTACGCCACCAGCCCCACCCACACGGCGCTGGCCCGGTTCCGCCGGACGAAGGACTGGGCGGTGGCCGACCTCGGCCCCGTCGCCCTCTCCCGGCCGGTGATCATCGCCGAGTGGGGCGTACGGGTGGCGGAGGTGCCGGACCAGGCGGCCTGGATCGCCACCGTGCCGGCCGCCATCGCCCAGCTCAACGCCGAGCGGGGCCCCCGGATCGCGCGGACCAACTACTTCAACTCCGGCTGGGGCACCCTGTCGCCGAAGTCGACGGGGTTGGCCGCGCTGAGGGCGGCGTACGCCACCCGGCCGTACGTCTAGGAGACGCGGCCGGCGTCGGGCCCCGACCCGACGCCGGCCGGGGCGTCAGTAGGCCAGCTCCACCGGGCGGCCGAGCACCCGCGCGCCGTTGTTGGCCAGCCAGCCCTCGGCCGCCGCCGCGTGCTGGCTGAACGTGTGGATGTCGCGGAACCGACGCTGGAGCGGGGACGAGTCCCGGGCCGCCCCGCCGCCGGCCGCCCGGTAGCAGGTGTCGACCGCGGCGGCGGCCCGCTCCGTCACCCAGGGCAGCGCGGCGGAGACCCGCGGGTGCAGCGCGGGGATCGCCGCCGGGTCGGTGGCGCAGGCCGCCCAGAGGTCGTCGGCCAGGTCCCGCAGCAGCGCCCGGGCCGCCCGTACGTCCAGGTCGGCGCGGCCGAGCTGGAGGCGGAAGGCCGGCGAGTCGGCGAGCGACTGCCGGGCGTAGAGCCGCTGCCGGCCGCCCTCGAGCAGCGCGACCATGTCGTCCAGCGCGCCCTGCGCGATGCCGACCGCCACCGCGCCGAGGTGCAGGACGAAGTGGACCAGCGGCGCCACGAAGCCCGGCCCCGGTACGCAGGGCACGCCGGTGAACAGGTCGAAGCTCTCCTCCGCGGGGCAGAAGGCGTCCGCCACCTCGACGTCGTGGCTGCCGGTGCCGCGCAGGCCGAGCACGTGCCAGGTGTCGTGCACGGTGACCCGGGAGGCCGGGAAGAGCATGGAGCGCACCGCCGGCGGTGCGCCCGCCGACCCGGGCAGCGGCTCGCCGCCCTCGGTCAGCACGCAGTTGCCGAAGATCCAGTCGGCGTGCCGGGAGCCGCTGGCGAACGCCCACCGCCCGGTGACCTGGAAGCCGCCGTCGACCGGCTCGGCGCGCCCCTGCGGGGCGAACCCGCCCCCGACCACCACGTCCGGCCCGTCGGCGTAGGCCTTGTCGAACCGGTCGCGGAAGAGCATCGCCAGCAGGTGCGGCGTCTCGGCGCCGATCATCACCGTCCACCCGGTCGAGCCGTCGGCCCGGGCCAGCGCCTCCAGCACGCGCAGCCCGGTGCGCAGGTCCGCCTCGTACCCGCCGTGGCTGCGGGGGACGAACATCCGGAAGCAGCCGGCCGCCCGCAGCGAGTCGAGCAGGTCGGCGGGGAGCCCCCGGGCCGCCTCGATCTCCCCGGCCCGGCGGGACACCTCCGGGAGCAGCGCGTCCACCGCCCCGATCAGCCGGTCCCGGTGCTGGTCCTCCATGGGTTCCTCCTCGCGTCGTCGCTCGGCCTCCACTCTGGACCGCCCGGCGAGGCGGGGCCAGGGACGCCGCTATCGGATGCCCGCCACTTCGCGCGGCGGGCACCCGCCCGGGGAAGGGCCGGAACGGCGCGCCGGCCCGGCCGGCTCCCTATGCTCGGAGCATGGAACTGCGGATCTTCACCGAACCCCAGCAGGGCGCGACGTACGACGACCTGCTCGCCGTGGCCCGCTGCGCGGAGGAGGCCGGCTACGGCGCCTTCTTCCGCTCCGACCACTACCTGAAGATGGGCGCGGTGAGCGGCGACCCCGGCCCGACGGACGCGTGGACCACCCTCGCCGGCCTGGCCCGGGACACCCGGCGGATCCGGCTGGGCACGCTGATGACCGCCGCCACCTTCCGGCTGCCCGGCCCGCTGGCCATCACCGTCGCGCAGGTCGACCAGATGAGCGGCGGCCGGGTCGAGCTGGGTATCGGCGCCGGCTGGTACGCCGAGGAGCACGCCGCGTACGGGATCCCCTTCCCGCCGCTGGGGGAGCGCTTCGACCGGCTGGAGGAGCAGCTCGCCGTCGTCACGGGGCTCTGGGCGACGCCGCCCGGCGGGACCTTCGACTTCGCCGGGAAGTACTACCCGGTCAGCGACTCGCCGGCGCTGCCGAAGCCGGTGCAGGACCCGCGCCCGCCGATCCTGCTCGGCGGCAAGGGCCCGAAGCGCACGCCCCGCCTGGCCGCCCGGTACGCCGACGAGTTCAACATGCCGTTCGTCTCGGTCGAGGACACCGCCGCCCAGTTCGCGCGGGTCCGCGCCGCCTGCGCGGAGACCGGCCGGGACCCGGGCGAGCTGCGCTGGTCCAACGCCCTGGTGCTCTGCTGCGGGCGGGACGACGCCGAGGTGGCCCGGCGGGCCGCCGCAATCGGCCGGGATCCGGACGAGCTGCGCGAGAACGGCCTCGCGGGCACGCCCGCCGAGGTGGTCGACAAGATCGGCCGGTACGCCGAGATCGGTAGCGAGCGGCTCTACCTCCAGGTGCTCGACCTGGCCGATCTCGACCACCTGGAGCTGGTCGCGGCCGAGGTGAAGCCCCAGCTCTGAGCCGGCGGGCCGGAGCGGGCGTCAGGTGCGGCGCCCACCCGGGGCGCCGGCCCCGGGTGGGGCACCGGGCGCGGCGCGGGCGGGGGCGCCGGCGTCGGCCGGGGGCCGGGCGAGGTGCCCGCCGGGTACGCCCCGCCCGACAGCGCTGGTCCGGTGCCGGGCGGGTCGGTCTCCTGGCCCGAGGGGAACACGTCGCCCCGTGGGGCGGGATCGCGGTAGCTGCTCATCGGCGTAGGGTTCCCCGACGACGGCGGGGTAACCGTGCCCGATCGACCGGTTTCCGCCCCGCCGGTGGTCGTCGGATGATGCCTCCCGACGACCACGGTGTCGAACGGGGGTACGACGTGGAACTGCACCGCAACCGGGGGGCGTTGGTGCTGCCCCTGGCCTGCGTGGTCGGCGGCGGGGTGCTGCTGGCGCTGCCGGGGGAGCACACGCTGCTGCGCCGGCTGGTCGCCCTCGGCGCCGTGCTGCTGGGCGGGGGCGTGCTGGTCGGCCTCCTGCGCCCGTTCCGGTTCGTCATCGACGTCGACGGCCTGACCGTCCGCCGCCCCGGGCTGCGCCGCACGATCGCGTGGGCGCAGGTCGCGGCGCTGGCGCTGGCCCGGCCACCGGCCCGGGAGGGACTGTCGTCGACGCCGCGCCTGCTGCTCGTGCCCGCGCCGGGCGCGCTGGCCGACCTGCCGACCGACGCGCGCCACCCGGTCGACGGCCGGGCCGCGGTGGAGCTGCTGGACCTGGCGCGGGTCCGGGAGAAGCCCGCCGAGGTGGCGGCGGCGCTGACCCGGCACGCCGGGGACCGCTTCGTCGACGCGCTCGGCGGCGCCCCGGCCGACGAGCGGTCCGCCGACCGCCACCGCACCCCGTGAGCGCCGCCGGGGCCGGGCCACGGCGCAACTGGGCGGGCAACGTCCGCTACGCCGCCCGCCGCCACCACCGCCCCTCCTCCCTGGACGAGCTGCGCCGGCTGGTGGCGGGCAGCGACCGCCTCCGGGTGGTGGGCACCGGACACTCGTTCAACCGCCTCGGCGACACCACCGGCGACCTGGTCTCGCTGGCCGGGCTGCCCGCGACCGTCGCGCTCGACCCGGACCTCGCGACCGTCACCGTGCCGGCCGCCATGCGGTACGGGGACCTCGCGGCCTGGCTGCACGCGCGCGGGTACGCCCTGGCCAACCTCGCCTCGCTGCCGCACATCTCGGTCGCCGGGGCGGTCGCCACCGGCACCCACGGGTCGGGGGAGACGATCGGCAACCTGGCCAGCGCGGTCGCCGGGCTGGAGCTGGTCACGGCCGGCGGCGACCTGCTGACCGTGGACCGGGCGGCCGACGGGGACACCTTCGCCGGCATGGTCGTGGCGCTGGGCGCGCTGGGCGTCGTCACCCGGGTCACCCTGGACGTGGTGCCGACCTTCGAGATCCGTCAGCACGTCCGCCTCGGCCTGTCCCGCGCGGCGCTGGACGCGGCTTTCGCCTCGGCGTACAGCGTCAGCGTCTTCACCGACTGGCGGTCGCCGCGGCTGCGGGAGGTGTGGGTCAAGCAGCTCGCGGAGGCGGCCCCGCTCCCGGCGGACTGGCTCGGCACCACGGCGGCCGACGCGCCGCGGCACCCCGTGTCGGGCATGCCCGCGCGCAACTGCACCCCGCAGCTCGGCGAACCGGGCCCCTGGCACGAACGGCTGCCGCACTTCCGGCTCGGGTTCACCCCCAGCAGCGGGGAGGAGTTGCAGTCGGAGTACCACGTGCCGCGCGGCTCGGCGGCGGCGGCGCTGGCCGCGCTGGACCCGGTGGCGCACCTGATCGCGCCGGTGCTCCAGGTCTGCGAGCTGCGGGCGGTGGCCGCCGACGGGCTGTGGCTCAGCCCGAACCACGAGCGGGACAGCCTCGCCATCCACTTCACCTGGACCGCGGACGCGGCGGCGGTGCTGCCGGTGGTGGCGGCCGTGGAGGAGCGGCTCGCGCCGTTCGCACCGCGCCCGCACTGGGGGAAGGTCTTCGGCCTCGCCCCGGCGGTCCTCGCCGCGGCCTGGCCCCGGTACGCCGACTTCCTCGACCTGGCGCGCCGGCTCGACCCGGCCGGCACGTTCCGCACCGACCTGCTCGACCACTACCTTCCGCGCGACTAGCGGCCGGGCCGGCTGTCGGCCAGCTGCTCGCGGAGGCTGCCGCGCTGCACCGCCCGGCTGATGTCGCTCGGCGAGACGATCCCGACGAGCCGGCCGTCGGTCACCACCAGCGCCCGCCCGTCGGCGCACTCGCTGAGCCGGGGGAGCAGCTCGTTCAGCGGCTCCTCCGGCCGGGCGAGCACCAGCTCGTCGGCGCGGCAGGCCACCTCGGCCAGCGTGGTGGCGGCCCGGCGGTCCGCCGGGATGCCGCGCACCCGGTCGAGGGTGACCAGGCCGACGGGCCGGTCGTCCTCGGTCAGCGGCAGCGCCGTGTGCCGGTACGCGAAGAGGTAGTGGTCGACGAAGTCGCCCACCGTCATCTGCCCCGACGCGGTCTGCGGCTGCGGCGTCATCACGTCGGCCACCCGGACGCCCCGCAGCGCGCTGCCCATCCGGGCCTGCCGCTCCTCCATGCCGGCGGCGCCGATCAGGAACCAGCCGATCAGGGCGAGCCACAGCCCGCCGAAGCCGACGCCGGCCAGGAACTGCCACAGCCCCAGGCCGATCAGCACCGCGCCGAGCACCCAGCCGGCCCGGGCGGCGACGACCGACGCCTTCGTCCGGTCGCCGGTGGCCTTCCAGACCGCCGCGCGCAGCAGCCGCCCGCCGTCGAGCGGGGCGGCCGGCAGGGCGTTGAAGACCGCCAGCAGCACGTTGATGCCGGCCAGCCATGCCAGCGAGCCGATCAGCAGCCCCTCCACCCCGGCCACGGCGAGCACCACCGCGATCGCGCCGAAGAAGAGCCCGATCAGCAGGCTCACCAGCGGGCCGACGCCGGCGATGCGCAGCTCCGCTCCCGGGTCGCGCGCCTCGCCGCGCAGCTCGGCCACCCCGCCGAAGAGCCAGAGGGTGATCCCGCCGACCTCCAGCCCGTTGCGCTTGGCGACGATCGCGTGCGAGACCTCGTGGGCGAGCAGGCCGAGGAAGAAGACCACCGCCGCCGCGAGCCCCGCCAGGACGTACGCGGCGACGGGCCGGTCCGGGTAGGCCCGGGGGAACTGGTTGGCCGCCAGCCCCCAGGCGATCAGCACGAAGATGACCAGGACGCTCCAGTTGACCCCGACCGGTACGCCCGCAATCCGGCCGAGCCGGAAACTCGCCCTCATGTTCGGGTACTACCCGCGACAGTCGCGCCCATGCCAACGTGGCTCACCGGGCATGTCGTTCGACGCCACACCAAGCCCCGCTCGGCGAGTGCTCGCGGGGGCCCGGACGGCGGTGAGCGCGGGCTCGCGGTAGCGCCGCCGTCACGCGACATTGACGGCTTACCGATGGACGTATACCTATGTAGCTATCGTCGTCAATCTCTTGGTCGCCGCCACGAGCCGATGGCCGGGAGACGCAGAGGAGTCCATGTGAACCGACGTACCTTCCGCCGCGCCGTCCTGTCGCTCGGCCTCGCGACCACCACCCTGGTCGCGGCGGTCGCCACCCCGGCGTACGCCCGGCCCGACCACCACGCCCCGACCCCGGCGGTCGCCAGCCCGGTGTTCGCCATCACTGACGGCGTGGCCCGTCAGGTGGCCCTCACCGGTCGGTCCGAGCTGACCCGGTTGGGCGTCTCCGCCGCGAGTGGCCCGGTCGACCTGCTCGCCGCCGGCGTCGACGCCCGGCTCGCCGGCCAACTCCGCGCTGCCAACCAGCGGCTGCTGCTCGCCAAGGGCCTGCCGGTCGGCACCGGTTCGCTGTTGCGGTTGCGGCTGGCCCACCCGGACATGCGCGCGGCGCTGGCCCGCGGCGAGGCGCCGCTGGTGGCGGCCACCCCACCCGACGACTCGGCGGTGAGCGTGACCGCGTACGACCGCTCCGGTGCCACGGTGGTGCTGGACGCCGCGCGGGTGCCGCAGCGGCCGGTGCTCGTGGTCGACGTCGATACGGAGCGGGCGCTCACCGCGGGGCTGGCGTTGATGCGGGCCGAGTTGGGCGTGCGGGGCATCGGCCGGGCGGCTCCGGCGCGTCCGGCGACCCGCGCCTCCGGGGTGACCGCCTCGGCCGGTTACTGGGCCACGAAGGTGAACACCATCCGGCTGAGCGACGACGAGGAGCCCTGGATCAAGGGCGACGCCGAGATCTACAACCTCGTGGCCGGGTTCGGGCTGGACGGGAAGGTCAAGGTCGACCTGGTGCAGATGCCGTACCTGGACCACGACGGGACCACGTACCACCCGAACCAGCTTCTGGTGCACTTCTCGTCGTACAAGTACAACCTGGCCGACGTGGTGATGATGGAGGACGACGGGGACACCAACTACTCGGCGCTGGTCAAGGCGATCGCCGGCGCGTTGCTGGTGATCGTGGACGGTGGCGCGTACACCCCGCTGGTCAACGCGATCCTCGACGCCATCCCCACCTCCTGGTACACCGACGACCCGGACTTCGTGGACGCCTGGTACACCCTGAGCACCGCCAGCAGCGGCCGCAAGGACGGCGCGGGCGCCAACGGCTGGATGGACGTCGCCCCGTACTGGGTCGAGCAGTTCTGACCGGACCGCCCGTGACGGGCGGCGGAAGCCCTGTGCGGGTGCGCCGATCGGGACACCCGCACAGGGGCCGCCGGCCGGGCGACGGGCGCCCCGGTCTGGCCCGTCGCCGCAAGGCCGGCCGCGTCGACGACGAAGCCGGAGGCGACCCCTGGTGGCCTCGGGGCCCGGTGCGCCGCCGCGGGCCGGCCGTCCCGGACCGGCCGGGAGCCGTCATGTCGCCGCCTCCTGGAGCGTGCGATCCGAATGCCGACACTGGGACCCGGAGGCGCGCCTCCCTTCGGGCATAGTGGCGGGGTGGCGAGGGTGAGCGTGGAAAGCGACGACCCGTACCTCTGGCTGGAGGACCTCGATGGCGCGGACGCCGCCCGGTGGGTGCGCGACCGCAACGCGGAGACCGCCGCCGCGTTCACCGGGGGCGAGGCGTTCGCCGGCCTGCGGAGCGAGATCCGGCGGGTGCTCGACGCCGATGACCGGATCGCCCTGCCGCGACGGCGCGGGGAGCACCTCTACGAATTCTGGACCGACGCGGCGCATCCGCGTGGGCTCTGGCGCCGGACGACGATCGAGGAGTACCGCCGGCCGGAGCCGGAGTGGGACGTGCTGCTCGACCTGGACGCGCTGGCCGCGGCGGAGGGCGAGAACTGGGTCTGGGGCGGGGCGACCGTGCTGCGCCCCGGTCACGGGCGCTGCCTGGTCAGCCTGTCCCGGGGTGGCGGCGACGCGGCCGTCGTGCGCGAGTTCGACCTCGGCCGCCGCGTCTTCGTCGAGGACGGCTTCACGCTGCCCGAGGCGAAGAGCGACGTCGGCTGGATCGACGCCGACCACATCTACGTCGCCACCGACTTCGGGCCCGGCTCGCTGACCACCTCCGGGTATCCCCGCGTGGTCAGGCGGTGGCGGCGGGGCACGCCGCTGTCGGAGGCGGAGGTCGTCCAGGAGGGGCACGCCGACGACGTCGCCGCGTGGGCCTCGCACGACCCGACGCCCGGCTTCGAGCGCGACTTCGTGGGCCGCCGGCTGGACTTCTACCGCTCGGAGCGACACCTGCTGACGGGGACGGGCGAGCGGATCCGGATCGCCGTGCCGGAGGACGCCGAGTGGGACGTGCACCGCGAATGGCTCCTGGTCCGGCTGCGGTCGCCGTGGCCGGTCGGCGGGGTGACCCATCCGGCGGGCGCTCTGCTGGTGACCCGGTTCGACGCGTTCCTCGCCGGCGAGCGGGAGATGACGGTGCTCTTCCGGCCCGACGACCGCACGTCGCTGAGCGGGCACTTCTGGACCCGCAACCACCTGATCCTGGCCACCCTCGTCGACGTGCGGAGCCGGCTCGAGGTCCTGACGCCCGACGGGGAGGGCTGGCGGCGGGAGCCGCTCCCGGGGGTGCCGGAGTTCGACCACAGCCGTGTCGTGGACACCGATCCGGACGACGGCGACTCCTACCTGCTCGTCTCGGAGGGGTTCCTCCAGCCGGCGACGCTGCGGCTCGGACAGGTCGGCGGCGCGGTCGAGACGCTCAAACGGGCGCCGGCGTCCTTCGACGCGGACGGCCTGGCGGTACGCCAGTTCTTCGCCACCTCGGCCGACGGCACGCGGGTGCCGTACTTCGTGGTGGGGGACCCGGACGCGCCCGGCGGGCCGACGCTGCTCACCGGCTACGGCGGCTACGAGGTCTCCCTGACCCCGTACCACAGCGGGATCATCGGCCGGGGCTGGCTGGCCCGGGGCGGCACCTACGTGGTGGCGAACATCCGGGGCGGCGGGGAGTACGGCCCCCGGTGGCACCGCGCCGCGCTGCGGGAGAACCGGCCCCGGGCGTACGAGGACTTCGCGGCGGTGGCGGCCGACCTCGTGACGCGCGGCATCACCACGCCGGAGCGGCTCGGCATCTTCGGCGGCAGCAACGGCGGCCTGCTGACGGGGGTGATGCTGACCCGTTACCCGTCGCTGTTCGGGGCGGTCGTCGCGCACGTGCCGGTGCTGGACATGCGGCGCTACCACCGGCTGCTGGCCGGTGCCTCCTGGATGGCCGAGTACGGCGACCCGGACGTGGCGGCCGACTGGGAGTTCCTGCGCCGGTACTCGCCGTACCACAACGTCGGCGGCGGTTCGGCGTACCCGCCGGTCCTGTTGGTCACCTCGACCCGCGACGACCGGGTGCACCCCGGGCACGCCCGCAAGATGGCGGCCCGGCTGCGCGAGCACGGCCACGAGGTCGCCTACCACGAGAACGTCGAGGGCGGGCACGGCGCGGCGGCGAACAACGAGCAGCGCGCCTTCGTCTGGGCGCTGACGCTGGAGTTCCTGTGGCGCACGCTCGGGCTGGCGCGCCCGTCCCTGCCGCGCCAGCTTGCGCCGGTCGACGTCGAAGCGGGCTAGTGGCAACGCCGTTCAGTTAGGGGAGTGTCAAGTTAACGGCTGATCTTGGTTGTTGAGGTGGTCAGTGGTCGGCCGGGGTGAGCCGGCCCTCGAAGGCGATCTGGAAGGCGTTCAAGGGTACTTTCCACCGCATGGTCCAGCGCCGTCGGCCGGTGCCGGTGGGGTCGAGGCTCATCAACGCCATGTAGACGCACATGAGCGCGGCCTGTTCGTTGGGAAAGTGTCCGCGGGCGCGGACGGCCTTGCCGACTCCAGAACCCGCTTCGTGAGCTGCTGCAGCAGCCCACCCTCGCCGGTCAGCTTTAGCCCGTCACCACGAGCCCGATCGACCAGCATCGCGATCAACTGCTCATCCGTGACCGCGCTCACCGATCCTGCGGCCGGCTCCTGCCCCGAGGTGATCTCGGTCGTCATCTGGCGTCTCTCCCTTGATCGGTCGATCAGCCGTTATTTGTACAGTCTGCTAGTGGCGGTCAGGGTGGCGTTCTGCTCGCTTCAGCCGTGAGCCGGTTCTGCCTGCTGATCTCTCGGGCCTGGGCTGGCCGCGCCATGAATTGCTTCGCGTAGCGGATGTAGGAATGGCGCCTGTTGCCACTGGCCCGGTCCGTACCGGGCAAAGGCGAACATGACGGCATGGCACCAGATGGACGGGCCGGAAAGCCGCAACGGTTCCACACTGGCGAAGGACAGGATGCAGCTGAGCCCATCGATGGAATATTCCAGAACCGCATCATGGTCGAACAGCAGCCAACGGCCGTCCAGGCAACACCACGTCGTAGTTGACGTCACGATGACCCGGACGTAAGCGAACTCACGCCATTGTGGCTGCGCCAGGCTGGCTGCGCGGGATCGAGCGATGCTGCCACCGATGAGGTTGCCGACGACCGCACCGGTGACGACGGCCGGTGAACCGTAGACGAAGGTTCCGCCTCGCTCGATGCTTACCGTGGTGCCGTACAAGCGGGAGTAGGTGAACGGCGCGTCCAGGTAGACGGCACCCGGCCCGATGAATCCGGGCGCGATCACGGTGGGCGGTGGCTCGCCTCTCGCGAGCCGCCGGTAAAGATGTATCGCCTCGATCCAGCCCTGATGCTGGGCGGCCACGGACGGGGGTGGTCGGTATTCGGGTGGCCGGAGAGCAGGCAGAAGACGGCCCAGCCCGTAGGCGAGGGCGTAGGAAAGCATCGCCCATGGCCCGGTGAGGACCACCACGACGACGCACACCCAACGGCCGTGCGCGAAGCGGTGTCGCGCCCGTCCGTCAGTGATTCCGAGGACCAAGCCCACGATGACGGTTGCCCCGATGACCGTGATGAAGCCGAGCGAGAAGGCTCCTGCCCACATCATGGCCGAGTAACACGGTCCCGTAACGCCGTTGAGGTTGTCGGCCGATGCCGCTCCGTGCTTTGCGACGCACCTTTCGTACTGCCCGTCCAGTCGGACGGCGAGCAGTCCCAAGAACTGCAGCGCAGGCATACCAGCCGCGGTGACGATCCAGTGCCGCCCGCCACTGCGCCGGGGCTGCGACCGGTGCTCGGCGCTGCCGTGAGATGGTCCATTCATCCGACTGCCCCTCAAATGGCCTCTAATTGCTCGATGCTGGCCATGCCGTCCTTCCCGGACTGAGGGTGGGCGCGAAAGGCGCGTTCACGTTTCGGTGAGAGGGCGAACACTATCCGACAAGGACGGTTCTCGCAGCCCTCGCTACCGCTCGTGCAATTGATCAGGGATGTCCGCGCAGACTCCGACCCGTTACCGCTCGGCGGCGGCCTACCATCCGCTGCGGCGCGAGCGGTGGTTCGGGTCGACGCGGCTGGGCAGACGCGGGCTCGATCCGCATGAGGTGGGGGAGTTCCCTGACCGTATCGCCGGCGACCTGGCGGTCGTCTACGAGGCGCGTGCTGCCGCAGACCGACCCGGCGGGCACGACCGTGTCGGCTGAAGATGATCAAAACGTACGCCACTGGGTGTTCTGCGGTCGGCGCATGCCCGACGGCCGGCGGTGCCTGCTCTGGCCCGACCATGACGGCGACCATTCACGGCGACCGTCGTGGCGGTGAGGGCGGTGCCGATGTGCTCAGGCCGTCGGGGGCGGGGCGGGCAGTTCGTCGACCACCACCACCTCGGTGCCGGGGCGGAGCTCGGCCAGCAGCTCCCGCTGCCCGCTCTTCGTGAGCCGGATGCAGCCGTTGGTGGTGTTCCGGCCCAGCTCGCCGTCGTGGTACCAGCTGTGCACGCCGATGTGCGCGCCGCGCAGGCCCGCCGGCACCGAGTCCGGGTCGTCGGGCACCGAGCCGAGGGCGAAGATGTCGACGCCCCCGTACACGCTCTCCGGCGGCGGGGTCCGGCCGAGGACGAAGGTCCGGCCCAGCGGGGTCTCCTGGCCGCGCTGGCCGAGGCTGACCTCCCAGCTGCGGGTGGCCCGGCCGGCCCGGTACCAGGTGAGCCGGTGCGGCTTGCGTTCCACCACGAGCTGGTCGCGCAGCGCCAAGGTGGTGTAGCCGCCGGGCGGCAGCCAGGCGAGCGTGCGGTTGGCCGACGGGAGCAGCACCGCCACCCAGCCGGCCCGCCGCTGGGCGATCGGCATGGTCAGCTCGACGCCGCTGATGGTGGGGTCGAGGAAGGCCAGCGGCCGGCCGCCGGGGGCGGTGTAGGCGGCGATCCGGCGGGTCGGGTGCAGGCCCTCGGTCAGCGGCCTGGTGTCCAGGGTGTCCGGATCGGCGGGGAAGCCGGTGGGTGCCGGGTCGTAGTCGACCACCGGCAGGTGGTCCGGCGCGGGCGCGGCGGCGGGCACCCGCTCGGGTGTCGGGGCCGCGCTGGTCGGCGCGGGCGCTCCGACGACCGGCGGCGCGGTGGGCGCGGTCCGGGGGGTGAGCGCCCAGCCCGTCGCCCCGGTGGCCAGCAGGAGCAGGGGTACGCCGACGGCAGCCAGCACGCGGACGGGCCGCCGGTTCATTCGGTCAAAACGCACAAACAAACTGTAACGGGTGGAGAACGGCGAAACCCCGCCCCTGGCCGGAATGTCGGCCGGGGGCGGGGTCCGCGACAGCGGGGGTCGTCAGCTCAGCCGGGCGCCCGCGTGGATGGCGATCGCGTCGTGGGCGGGCACGTTCGCGGCGAACCAGCCGTTGCCGTCCACGGTGATCACCGGCCCGCTGCACGTGCCGTTGCTGAAGGTGCCGTGGATGACGTCGCAGTAGCGGCCGGCCGGCAGGCCGGTCTGGTACGACCGGCCGGTGACCGCGTGGTCCTCGTCGTTGATCGTGACGTAGCCCTTGCCGGCCCGGCCGAAGGCGATGTGGTTGTTGCCGTTGTCGTACCAGTTGACGACGCCGGCACCCTCGGTGGCGTTGCGGAAGCCGACCATGTTGGCGACGACCGGCCAGCGGTGCTCGCACTCCCAGCCGGAGTAGCAGGTGGCGTCCAGGGTCTTGCCGGAGCCGTCCGAGGGCGGGCCCTGGTCGCGCTGGCTGAACGTGTAGCTCGACATGACGGTCGGGGAGCCGTACGGCCAGGCGAGCATGAACGCGTTGGCCAGCGCGTAGATGCCCCGGTCGCGGTACGTCAGCACCCCGCCGACGTCGCGCTGGGTGTCGTGGTTGTCCACGAAGACGGCCGCGGAGGCGCTGGGCAGGTGCCCCCAGCCCTCGCCGAAGTTGCGCAGGTAGGCGAGCCGCTCGGAGCGGAAGACCCGGGCCAGGTCCTTGCCGTAGCGGAACTCGTGCACGTCGCCGTTGCCGGTGTACTCGCCCGGCTGGATCGGCTCGCCGGCGCCGTGGATCACCTCCTGCACGATGTACGCCGAGCGGGACAGCTTGCCCTTGATGGCGGCGATGTCGGCGGCCGGCATGTGCTTGCTGGCGTCCATCCGGAAGCCGTCGACGCCGAGCGAGAGCAGGTCGTTGAGGTAGCCGGCGATCCTCGTCCGGACGTAGTCCGACTCGGTCTTCAGGTCGGCGAGGTTGACCAGCTCGCAGTTCTGCACCTCCCACCGGTCGTTGTAGTTGGCGATGTCGTCGCCGCCGTTGCGGCCGCAGTGGTGGAAGTCCTGCGTCTGGTAGATCCCCGGGTAGTCGTAGTGCCCGTACGTCGAGCCGGCCCAGCCGGTGCCGCCGTTGTCCTGCCCGGACATGTGGTTGACGACCGCGTCGACGACCACCTTCACCCCGGCCGCGTGGCAGGTGTCGACCATGGACTTGAACTGGGCGCGGGTCCCCTTGCGGGACTCGATCCGGTAGCTGACCGGCTGGTACGCCAGCCACCACTGCGAGCCCCGGACGTGCTCCTGGGGCGGCGAGACCTGCACCCAGCCGTAGCCCTTGGGGCCGAGGGTGGTGCGGCACTCGGTGGCCACCGAGGACCAGTTCCACTCGAAGAGGTTGGCGATGACCTTCCTGGTGCCCGCGGGGGCCGCGGCGGCCGGGGGCGCCGTCGTGACGGTGGGGGCGATCAGGGCGGCGATCGCGCCGAGGGCGACGATCGCCGACAACCGTCGACGTCTCTGCATGGGAGGACTCCTGACGGGGGCGGGGACGGGGCGGTGGCGAGGCCGGGGGAGCCCCGGCGGTGCCGGGATCTTGCAGTGCGGCTTGAAAATTTCCGAAAGGTTACAAGCGCATTGCAAGCGCTGTCAATGCATGGGCATGTGTGGATGCGTCGACCTGCCCGGGAACGGGCGAAACGTCACGCGCCCGTGTCGAAGAACTCGACACGGGCGCGCGGGGAAGGGACCGGGACGGTCAGCGGGGGGTCAGGCGGTCGGTGCCCAGGCGGGCCTGGAGCACCTCGGGGACCAGCACCGAGCCGTCGGGCTGCTGGAACTGCTCCAGGATGGCCGGGAAGAGGCGGCTGGTGGCCAGCGCCGACCCGTTGAGGGTGTGCACGAAGCGGGTCTGCTTGCCGCCCGGCTCGCGGTAGCGGATGGCCGCCCGGCGCGCCTGGTAGTCGCCGGCCCAGGAGACCGACGACACCTCCTTGTACTTGCCGGTGCTCGGCATCCACACCTCGATGTCGAGGGTCTTCTTCATCGACGCGCTGGCGTCGCCGGCCGAGAGCAGGGTGCGCTGGTAGTGCAGGCCCAGCTTCTCGACCAGGCTCTCCGCGTGCAGGAGCATCTCCTCCAGCGCGGCGTCGGCCTGATCCGGCAGGCAGAACTGGAAGATCTCCACCTTGTTGAACTGGTGGCCCCGCACGGTGCCCCGCTCGTCGGAGTGCGAGCCGGCCGCCTCGCGCCGGTAGCAGGGGGTGTACGCGAACGCCTTCAGCGGCAGCTTCGCGGTCTCCAGGATCTCGTCCTGGTACGCCCCGAGGATCGCCGTCTCCGAGGTGGGCAGCAGGAACTGGCCGCGTGGGGCGGACTCCCGGTCCAGGTGGTAGACGTCGTCGTAGAACTTCGGGAACTGCCCGGCGGCGAACCCGGCGGTGTCCAGCAGCAGGTGCGGCGGGAGCAGGAACTCGTAGCCGGCGCTGATGTGCTCGTCGACGAAGAAGTTCAGCAGCGCCCACTCCAACCGGGCGCCCATGCCGGTGTACATCCAGAAGCCGGAGCCGCCGAGCTTGACCCCGCGCTCGTGGTCG
>NZ_JBFABB010000103.1:0-5091 GCF_040640035.1 Micromonospora sp. NPDC023633
GTCGGGCGATCGACCGGGACGGCCCGGCGGGTGGACCCGCCCACCCCCGCCCCGGGCGGCGTGGACCCGGGTCAGCGGGCGCTCGTCCGGGGCGCCCGCCGGGTGCCGAAGGACTCCATGGTCGTCGCCTTGCGCGCCGGGGTCCCCGACGCCGCGCCGGCGCGGGTCGCGGCGGCCTTCGCCGCCTTCTTCGCGGGCGCCTTCTTCGCCGGCGCGGCCGTGGCCGGCGCCTTGCGGGCGCGGGCCGGGGCCGCCGTCGCCGAGGTGTCCTTCTTCCGGGCCACGCGGGCGGTCGTCGTGGTGGGCTTCTCGCCCGGGGACTTGGCCGCGCTCGCCCCGGTGGCCCGCTTCGTGGCCGTCGCCACCTTCTTGGCCGCCGCCGCCCGCTTCATCGGGGCCTTGCGCGCCCCGGTGGCCTTCCTGGCCCGTCCTGCGTCCGCCATCGTCGCTCCTCGGGAATCGGCCCTGGGCGCACGGTCTTCCCCCGGCCCCGGCGGTCAAACGCCGGGGCCGCCGCGGCGCGGGGGCGGCACCCGCCGCCGCGCGCTCGCGTCACGTCCCGGTCGTCGGCTTGTACGCGCAGACCAGCTCCCAGCCGCCGGGCAGCACCGCCACCCGCTCGAAGCCGACCTCCTTGAGCAGGCCGGTGTAGAACTCGACCTCCCGCAGCCGGCTCACGCAGGTGTCGACCCCGATGAGGAAGTAACTCCAGAAGAACTGCATCGCCAGCCGGTCCGGGGTGCGGAACTCCTCGCAGATCAGCAGCATCCCGCCCGGCTCCAGGGCCGCGTACGCCTTCTCGACGAGCCGGCGGGCGACCTCGTTCGGCCAGTCGTGCAGCACCCGGACGAACGCCAGCGCGTCGTAGCCCGGCGGCAGCGGCTCGGCTAGGAAGTCGCCGCCGACGAACCCCAGCCGGTCCGCGTGCCCCCTGCGGGCCCGGGTGGCCTCCACCAGCGGCGCCACCGCCGGCAGGTTGTACACGTCGGCCCGCAGCCCCGGGGCGTCGTCGAGGACGTGCGCGGCGAGCGTGCCGTCGCCGCCGCCGACGTCCAGCAGGCGCGTGCGACCCGGCCACAGCCGGTCGGCGTTGCGGTGCACCGCCTCGATCACGGGGCCGAGCCCGACGGCCATGCTGCGCTCGAAGGCGGCGGTCTGCTCGTCGGTCCTCGGTGGCCAGGCGAAGTCGTCGTCGCCCATGCTGACCTCGCCGCGCAGGCTCTCGCCCAGCCGGCCGTGCAACCGTCGCCAGGGGTAGCGGTCCCGGTCGCGCTCGATGGCGTCCGGGCCGACCACCGCCGCGACGGCGTCGCGCAGCCCGGGCACCGCCCGGTACGTGGCCGTGGCGATGTCGTCGCCCGGCTCGCTGCGGGCGACGAAGCCGAGGCTCTCCAGGCAGTCGAGGAACTTGTAGAGCCGCAGGGGCCGTACGTCGAACCGCTCGGCGAGCTCGCCGAGGCGGACCGGCCCCGGCTCCAGCGCGTCGAGCAGCCCCATGCCGAGCGCGGTCTCCAGCACGTCCATGGCCTTGGGCCCGTTGGCGAGCAGGCTCATCAGCGCCCGCGGTGACAGGGTGACGTTCACCGGTCCAGCTCCTCTTCCAGTGCGTCCATGAACGCGTCGATCTCCTCGAGGGTGTTGTAGACGTGCGGGCCGATCCGCAGGTAGCCCCGCCAGCTGCAGACCATGTCCCGCGCGAGCAGTCGCCGCTTGACCGCCTCGCCGTCGGCGACGTCGAGGCACACCACGCCGCCGCGCCGGTGCGGCTCGACCGGGCTGACCACGCCGATGCCGGCCGCCGCCGCCCGATCCAGGATCCGGGACGTGCAGGCGAGCGAGTGCCGCCGGATCGCGGCGACGCCCACCCCGGCCAGCAGGTCCAGGCCGACCTGGGAGACCAGCGAGGTGAGGGGGAACGGCGTTCCGCCGGCGAACCGCCGGGCGTCGGCGGCCCAGCCGGTCGACGGCTGGAAGGTCAGCGCCCGGTCGCCGGCCTGCCAGCCGGTGGCGGCCGGTTCGAGCCGGGTCGCCAGGTCCGGGCGGACGTAGAGGAAGGCGGTGGCGATCCCGCACAGCCACTTGTGCGCGCCGCCGAGGACGACGTCGACGCCGAGCGCCGTCACGTCCAGCGGCATGACCCCGACGGTCTGGAAGGCGTCGACGACCACGAGGGCGCCGACGTCGTGGGCGCGCCGCACCAGCCGGGGCAGGTCGACGGTGGCGCCGGAGGAGAAGCTGGCGTGCGGGACGCACACCAGCAGCGTCCGCTCGTCGATCCGCGCGTCCAGGGCGTCCTCGTCGAAGTGGGGACCGCCCGACCCGACGACGTCGAGGCGGGCGCCGTAGCGACGGAACGCGTTGAAGATGAACGGCACGGTCGGGTACTCCAGGTCGGTGGTGACGACCCGGTCGCGCGGCGCGCGGTAGTCGAAGCAGGACGCGACCCGGGCGAGCAGCGTGCTCAGGTTCGCGTCGGTGACCACGCTGCCCGGGGGCGCGCCGATGAGGGCGGCGACCGAGTCGGCGTACCGGTCGAGGCCGACGTGCCAGTCGTGCCAGACGTCGTCGCGCCAGCCGCGCAGCGTCTCCCAGTAGCCGGTGAGTACGCCTTCCGCGCCCCTCGGCACCGCCCCGGTCGAGTTGTTGTTCAGGTAGACGCAGGTATTCAGCAGCGGAAACTCGGCGCGCAGGGCGGCCTGGGCGGTGGCGTCGAGGCACTCGGGCGTGTCGGGGCCGGGTGCCGGGTCGGGCGGGTTCACTCGGGGCTGCCTCCGGTCGGGTCGGTCCGCGACGAGGGACCCGGATCGTGGGTGACGGAGCTGAAGACCGGAATGGACCGGACGGCGGCCAGGTAGGGCGTGCCCTCCGTGTAGCCGGTGCCCGGGCGGGGGCCGAGCATCCGGGTGGCCAGCCGGTGGTGCGTGCGTCGCCACTGCAGCACGGCCGCGGCGAACGTGCGCATCGCCCCTGCCACCAGCTCGGCGTCCGCGCCGGTGAGCAGGCCCTCGCGCACCGCCGCCCGGAACGCCTCGTCGACCGACGGTTGCCCGGCGTGCACCCGGTCGCGCACCTCCGGCACCTGCTGGTAGGCGGGCGACTCCAGCCGCGCCCCCTCCGGCGTGCGGCAGAGCGACTCCATCAGCTTGTACGAGCGGGACTGGATGGCGCTGGCCCCCTCGGTGTACTGCCGGAAGGTCCGGAAGGCCGCCGGCTGCATGGTGGCCAGCAGCGAGAACAGCGGCCCGGCGGCGGTGAGCTGCGCGCAGGCGTACGCCAGCCGGTCGGCCGCCGGCCGCGCGTGACCGGCACGGAGGGCGACGATCGTGGCGCGCAGTTCCTCGACGAGCCCCGCGAAGAGGCACTCGTACGCCTGGAGCACCCGGATGAACAGGTACTCGTCGTGCGACACGTAGACCGGCAGCATGCTCAGCCGCAGGGCCAGCTCGGCGGCGGGATCCCCGTCGGCGACGAGGGTCCGCAGCACGGCGGCCGGCTCCCGGTCGTGGATCTCCCCGGCGAGGCCGAGGCGGGCGAGGGCGGGGGACGCGGCCCGCACGCCGAGCCGGTGGCGCTTGGCCACCACCTCCCGGCTCGGGCGGTCCTCGGGCAGCAGGTCGGTGGCGTCGGATCCGGCGGCCAGCTCGAACGCCAGCGCGTCGGCGACCAGGCGGACGAGGAGCCGGTCGCGGTCGCGACGCGCGCCTTCCGGGTGGCCGGCCGCCCCGTCGCCGTGTCCGCCGTCCTCCCCGCCCGGCCCGTCGTCGGCCCCGCAGGGCAGCCGGAGCAGGCGCAGCGCCAGGTAGCTGCGGTAGTCGTACCGGCCGTCCCACTTGTCGAGCGCGACGTCGAGGAAGTCGCCCAGCAGCCGGGCGGCGGGCGACGGCGGGCCGGCCGCCGGGGCGGTCACCTGGGCCCGGACCGAATCCAGCAAAGCGAGGAGCTCCTTTTCGACGAAGTGTTTGCCGACCCGGTGGAACTCCGCCAGTACGGGGGAGTAGGGAAAATTGTCCGGGTCGGCGGCACCCGACAACCAACTCGTCAGTTCACGCACGAACCGCACCTCGACATTCGGCCCGTGTCAACCGCAGACGGGGAGTTAATTGACGAATTAAGGGGTGGGTGGGGATTGTCAGGACCGGTCGGCATGGGAACGGTCGCTTTCACCCGTGGACGGACTTGACGCGGGCCTGCCACAGTTCGGGGAAGAACCGGTGCCCGATGAGTTTGGCGAGCACCGTCGCCTCCGCGCCGTCGGGCGCGTGGCCGCCGACGCGCAGGGCGGCCTGGTAGTGCCGCACCCGCCACAGCGACACCCGCTCGTCCCACTCCATCATCGCCTCGGCGAGCAGGTGGACGGGGTCCGTCGGGTCCGCCCGGCGCAGCCCCGACAGGGCGGTCCCGCGCGCGGCGAGGTGGTCGATGAACGCCCGGCCGAGCTGCCGGCTCGCCGCCTGGACCCGCCGCCAGCCGGGGGACTCGGCGCCGGAACCCTTGCCCAGCGCCGGTTGCATGGCCTCGAAGGCGGCCGGGGAGAGGTGCCGGAACATCTCCAACTGGTCGGTGACCAGCCGTACCCCCAGCGTCGCCCGGGTCAGCAGCGGCTCGGCCGCCGCCGGCTCGCCGGCGCGGACCCGGGCGACCGCCTCGGTCAGCTCCGCGGCCGCGAGCTTCAGCCACAGCTCGGTGGACTGGTGCACCACCTGGAAGAGCAACTCGTCGCGGTGGATCATCTCCGCCGGGCTCCGTTGCAGGTCGAGCAGCGCGTCCGTGCGCATGTAGCGCGCGTAGTCCGTGGCGCCGTCGCCAGGAAGAACAGGTGAGTGGTCCCGCTTCACGGAATTGTCCCCTTCGGTCAGCGTCGCTGCGTCGGGAACCGGTGGCCCGACAGCGCGTGCGGCGGCCATTATGCAACGACGAAAGGCAATGTGTCACGCCTACGTTGGGGGCCGTGCCCGACTCCGAAAGGGGAGGTTTCCGCCATTTATTGCGATGTGTAAAGGCGGTGGAATAACACAAAGATCAACAGGGGTCAATAGCGGCGGACAACTGACACGTCACACCGCCGCGGGGGGGGCGCCCGCGGGGGGGGGC
>NZ_JBFABB010000103.1:5101-26007 GCF_040640035.1 Micromonospora sp. NPDC023633
TGTTTTTGTAATGGGGTTTTAAAAAAAAAAACAAAAACCTGGTTAATATCGCGCCCCAAACCTCCACCTCCCCCCGGCGGGGGGGGGCCCCCCCCCGGGGCCCCCCCCCCGCGACGCCCCGCGTCGCCGCTACGCGGCGTAGACCTCGAGCGCGGACAGTTGCGCCGCCGGCCAGCCGGTGTTGCCGGTGACGCGGATCCGCACGTGCCGCGCCGGCGTCGCCGCGACGGTGAGCGTCACCTGGTTGCTGTTGGCCGGATCGAAGACCCGGCCGGCCGGCGCGACGAGGGTGCTCCACGCCGTGCCGTCCGGGCTCACCTCGACCGCGAGCGTCTGGGTGCGCCGCTGCCAGGCGGCGGCGGGCGGGAGCCGGAGCGCGATCCTGCCGATCGGGGTGCTCGCGCCGAGGTCGACGGAGATCCACTGCGGGAACGCGTTGCCGGCGCTCTCCCAGTAGCTGTGGGCGTCGCCGTCGACGGCGTTGGCGCAGCCGCAGGTCTGGACGTGGCTGCTCTCCGCGGCCGGACGGCCCCGGGCGAGGTCGGTGCCGGTCGGCGGCGCCGGGTCGGGGGTCAGGGCGAGCTGGCCCTTGAACATCCGGCCGCCGTCGGCGGTGATCCGCAGGTAGCAGTCGGCGGAGCAGGCGGTGCCGTCCTCGTCCAGCGCGCGGATGCCCACCCCCGCCGGGGTGCTCGCCTGCGTCTCGCTGGTCTTGGCGATCTGGTTGCCCTCGTTGAACTCGTCGAACATGGAGACGTAGAGGCCCTGGGCGCCGAGCCGGGTGGCGTTGTAGAGGTGCCGCCAGTAGAAGTCGCCGTGGCGGCGGTGCCCGGCCGACAGGTCGCCCGGCATCACGCAGGGCTGGTAGTCGATGCCGTGCGCGGCGCAGTCGGCCAGGTCGGGGACGTTGACGTTGGTGTGGAACCAGTCCAGCCCGTCGAGGGTGCCGGTGCGGCCGACCATCCACGGCGAGAGCATGTGGAACGCGTGGTAGACCTCGGAGAAGCCCGGCCGGGAGTCGTTGACGCCCTGCCGCCAGTACGTCGGCACGCCGCCGATGACGTAGCAGCCCCGGGCCTTGAACCAGTTGACCACGTCGAGGCAGGCGGCGGGGGCGAAGGGGCGGCCGTCGTCGTTGAAGCCGAACCCCCAGACGCAGACCACCGGCCGGCCGTTCTGCCGCGCGTACGCCGGGGAGGCGGTGTGCGCGGACATCCGGTTGAGCCGGTCCTCCTTGATCTGCGACTGCATCGCCGTCCAGCCGGTGACGTCGTAAATGATGTAGAACTTGCGTCCGTGGCGTTCGGCCGCGCCGCGGACCTTGACCGTCATGGCGTCGCGCGTCGGCCCCTCGTCGCCGAACGGGTTGAACCGTTGCAGGGCGGCGGTGTCGCAGCCGTGCTCCCGCATCCACCGGAAGTGGGTGTCGACGGTCTGCTCGTCGTACGAGGAGAAGAGCCGCGCCGGCTGGCCGTTGCCAAGCGGCGGGTAGGCGGTGGTGTAGCCGCGGGCGTACTCCCGCATGTCTGGCCAGGAGACGATGGTGGTGTTGGCCGGGGAGGGCGGCTGGAAGCGGTCACGGCTCCAGTGCCACCAGCCGCCGATGGGCGCGCCGTCGCCGGGGCAGCTGAACCAGCCCTGGTAGCCGACGGAGACCTTGCCGACGACGTCGCCCGGCGGGCTGGCCGCGTACGCCGTGCCGCGCAGGGCCGACACCAGGTCGGTCGGGGCGACGGCGGCGAGGGCCGAGCCCGCGGCGAGGGATCCGATGGTGGGTCCGTGGCGGGGACGGGCCGGTGCAAGTCCGCCCCCGCCACGGCGTCATCCCCGCAGCAGCGGCAGCACCCGGCGGCCGAGCAGGTCGACGCCGCCGGCCGGGGTCAACCCGTGCGGGGTGCCGAACTCCACCCGGGTCGCCCCGGCGTCGAACACCGCCGCGGCCTGCGCCGCGACGTGCTCGGGGGTGCCGGAGAAGGCGAACAGGTCGAGCAGGTCCCCGCCGATCAGCGCGCCGGCGAGGTCGTGCTCCTGGCGGGCGACGTGCTGCTGGATGCGCGCCAGCAGCTCCGGGTCGATGTCGACGTTCGGGTCGAGGGCGGCGACCACGGCGAGGTACATGGCCACCTCCGTACGGGCCACCCGACGGGCCAGGGCGCCGTCCTCGTCCACCACGGTCACGGCGCCGAGCACCACGCCGACCTGGTCGCCGGCCCGGCCGGCGGGCGTGGCGTCGTCCAGCCAGGCCCGCATCGTCTTGGCCATCGCCGGGTTGGCCGACCCGCCGACCTTGATCTCCGCGGCGAACGCGGCGGCAGTCCGGGCGGTCTGCTGACCCCACGTCCCCACCAGGACGGGCACGTCGGCGCGGACCGGGGCGTAGCGCAGGGCCGTGCCGGGCGCCACCGTGAACTCCCGGCCCTGATAGCCCCGGTCGTCGCGGGAGAGCAGCAGCCGGACCACGTCGACGGTCTCGGTGATCCGCCGCAGCGGCCGGGCCTGCGCGACCCCGACCTGGTCGAGCCAGGTGCCCCGGGCCAGCCCGAGGTAGGCCCGCCCGTCCGAGGCCAGGTCCAGGGCCGCGACCTGCCCCGCGATCTCCACCGGATGCATGGTGAACGGGTTGAGGCAGGCCGACCCGAGCCGGATCCGCCGGGTGTGCCGCGCCGCCACCAGCAGCGGGAAGAACGGCGGCTGGTACATCAGGTCGCCGAAGACCGACAGCACGTCGAAGCCGTGCCGTTCGGCGAGTTCGGCCAGCGCGGCGTACTCGTCGGCGCTCTTGTCGGACTGCAGTCCGATGCCGACCAGTCGGCGTCCGTCGTCGGTGCTCACGTCAGTTCTCCAGTCGGGATCTGTCGCCGGGCGGTCCGCTCGATCCGCAGGATGACCCGCTCGTCGGGATCGGGGCAGGCCACGTGGCAGTCCCGGGCCAGCCAGTCCTCCGGCGGCAACGGCCGCTGCTTGGCCGGCAGCAGCGGCAGGCAGGCCGCGAGGGCGTAGAGGCAGAAGTGCCGGCCGGTGGGGATGGTGAGCCGGCTCGACTCGGTCAGGTCGATATGGTCTCCCGGCTGGAGGCCGCAGACGGAGCGGCCCTCGATCCGCTCCACCACGACCCGCAGGTCGTACAGGTCGGTGACCGGTTCCTCGGTGCTCATCGGACCGCCTCCGCGTGGTGGTGCACGATCCGCCAGCCCCGCTCGTCGCGGCGCAGCACGTCCGTCACCCGGAAGCAGTCGTCCGGTTGGCCGGCCGCGTACCGGGCGCGCAGGACGTAGCGGACCAGGCCGGTGTCGCCCCACGCCTCGGCCCGGAACTGCTCGGGGGCGACCGAGGTCGGGGGCGCGGCCGGTCCCCGGTCCGCCGCCCGGCGGTCCCGCAGCTCGTCGAGGGCGGCCAGACCGTCCAGCAGGTCGGGCGCGTCGGACTCCCAGATCGTCAGGTCGGGGTACAGCCGGGCGTCGAACGCCGCCCGGTCGCCCAACGACCGGTACATGTCGGTGATGGCGGCGGTGAGATCGTCAACGGTCATCGGGGCTCGCTTCCGGTCGGGGCGGACGGGGGTGACGGGGGCGACGGTGGATCAGGAGAGCTCGGCGAGGCGGGCGCGCAGCGGGTCGAGCCCCATCGGGCCGAGCCGCAGGGCGCGGTGGTGGAACCGCTTGCGGTCGAACGCCGCGCCCTCGCGCCGCTCGGCCTCCCCGCGGGCCTGCTGCCAGAGCCGTGCCCCGGCCTTGAACGCCAACGCCTGCGCCGGCCAGCCGAGGTACCGGTCGACCTCGAACCGCGCGGTCGCCGGATCCAGCCCGGCGACCCGGGTCAGGAAGTCCACGGCCAGCTCGGGGGTCCACCGCCGCGCGTCGGTGAGGCCGGTCCCGGCCGGGATCGGCACGTCCAGGTGCAGGCCGAGGTCGATGACCACCCGGGCGGCCCGCCACATCTGCCCGTCGAGCATCCCGAGCCGCTCGGCGGGCCCGGCGTAGAGACCCAGTTCGTCGGCGAGGCGTTCGGCGTAGTGCGCCCAGCCCTCGGCGTAGCCGTGCACCTGGCACAGCGACCGCTGCCACGGGTGCAGCTCGGCGGTGGTCAGGGTGATCGCGTGCTGGAGGTGGTGCCCGGGCAGCCCCTCGTGGCAGAGCGTCCCGACGTGCCGCCACACCGGCACCGTCGACTCGCCCGGGGGCGTCGACCACCAGATCCCGCCCGGGCGGGTCAACGCGGCGTCGGGCGGGGTGTAGTACATGACGCCGGAGGCGGCGGGGCTGATCCGGCACACCACGTGGCGGGTGGCGGCCGGGATGTCGAAGTGCGTGCCGTCCAGGGCGTCGGTGAGCCGCTCGGTGCGCTCCCGCAGCCACCGCTCCAGGTCGGGCCCGACCGGCACCCGGCCGGCGGGGTCGGCGTCCAGCGCGGCCCGCGCCCGCGCCACGTCGGGGTGGCCCAGCTCGGCGGCGACGGCGCGCTGCTCGGCGGCGGTGCGGGCCAGCTCCTCCCAGCCGTACGCGTACAGCTCGTCCAGGTCGACGGTCGCGCCGAGGAAGCTGCGCGCGGTGACGGCGTACAGGTCGCGGCCGACGCCGTCGACGTCGGTGGCCCGTGGCGCCAGCTCGGTGCGCAGGAACGCGGCGAAGTCCGCCGTCGCGGCGGCGGCCGAGCGCGCCCCGGCGGCCAGCTCCCCGGCCAGCGTCCCGTCCGGCCCTCCGGCCACCAGCCGGCCGTAGAAGTCGTCGGAGGTGACCCAGGCGGTGCACTGGTCGGCGACGGCCAGCACCTGCCGGCGGGCGACGAGGTGCCCCCGCCCGGCCGAGCGGCGCAGCGTCTCGGCGTACTGGCCGAGGGCCGCGGGCACCCGGCGCAGGTGCGCGGCGACGACCGCCCAGTCCCGCGCGGTGTCGCGGGGCAGGTTGTCGAAGACCTGCCGGACCAGGTGCACCGGCGTCGCCAGCGGGGCGAGCAGCCGGGTGGTGAAGCCCGCGTCGTACAGGTCGACCTCGCTGGCCAGGCGGTCGCGCAGCGCGCCGGCCAGCGCCCGCTGCGCCGTGCCGTCGGCGCTGGCCCCGGCCGCCGCCGTGGCGGTGTCGCGGGCCAGCTCCGCGCGGGCGGCGAAGCCGTCGGGGGAGAGGTCCGCGAAGTGCGAGTCGGGGGTACGCCCCGCCGCCTCGGCGGCCTGCGGATCCAGCTCGGCGAGCGCGTCGAGGTACCGGTCGGCGACCTCGGTGATCGTCGTCATCGGGCGACGCCGAGGCGGCCGTGGTCGTCGCGGTAGGCGACGCCACCCTTGAGCACCGCGTGCAGGGTGCGCAGCGCGGACACCGAGCGGGTGGGATCGTCGCGCAGGACCAGCAGGTCGGCGTGCCTGCCCACCTCCACGCTGCCGAGCGTGTCGGCCTGGCCCAGCCACTGCGCGGGGCGGATGGTGGCGGACTTCAGCGCGTCGGCGACGGGCATCCCGGCGTCCACCATGAACTCCAGCTCCCGCACGGTCGCGGTCGTCTCGTCGTAGCCGGCGTGCGGCGGCATGTCGCTGCCCAGCGCGATCGGCACCCCGTTGCGGATGGCGTGCTGGAGGCTCTCCCAGTGCCGGGGACCGGCCGACAGGGCGCGGTCCATCAGCCAGCCCGGCACGCCGGCGTCGCGGAAGAACTGCTCGCAGCGGCTGACCACGATGGTCGGGACGTACCAGACGCCCCGGTCGGCCATCAGCCGGGTCACCTCGTCGGTCAGCTCGTAGCCGTGCTCGACGCAGTCCAGCCCGAGTTCCACGGCGCGGCGCACCGACTCGGCCGGGCCGGCGTGCGCGGTCACCTTGCGGCCCCAGTCGTGCGCCACCCGGATCACCGCCGCCAGCTCGTCGTCGAGCAGCTGGGGGGTGTCGATCGACTCGAACTCGCCGGCGATGCCGCCGGAGATGCACACCTTGATCAGGTCGGCGCCGGCTCGGATCTGCTGCCGGGTGAGCCGGCGGAACCCGTCCGCCCCGTCGGCCTCCAGGGCGTCGGCCTCCCAGCCGTGCCCCCCGGTGCAGCAGAGGGCGTGCCCGGCGGTGAAGATCCGCGGGCCGTCCACCGCGCCGCGCTCGATCCCCTTGCGCAGGGCGAAGTCCGCGTACCGGCTCTCGCCGACGAGCCGGGCGGTGGTGACCCCGGAGTGCAGGGTCCGCCGCGCCGAGTCGGCCATCAGCAGCACCAGCTCGGCGAGGTTCGACCGGTGCACCTCGTCGCCGAAGTGGCCGGGCAGGCCGAGCGAGAGGTGGACGTGCATGTTGGTCAGGCCGGGCATGACGTGGTCGCCGTGCAGGTCGACGACCCGGGCGTCGCCGGCCTCGGCGAGGACGTCGTCGACCGGGCCGACCGCGCGGATCGTGCCGTCGGCGCCGATCCAGACGCCGCTGTCGCGCTGGACGTCGTCCCGTACGCCGTCGTAGAGCGCGAGGTTGACCAGGACCTGTTCGGTGGGGATGTGCATGCGGAGTCCTCTACGCGGCGGGCACGGTGGACGGCGCCACCGTGGGGTCGTTGAGCCAGCAGGCGGCGCTGCGGCCCCCGAGGTCGAGCGTGGGCGGGTGTTCGCCGCACGGCGCGAAGGCGTGCGGGCAGCGCGGCCGGAACCGGCACCCCGTCGGCGCGTGCGCCGGGTCGGGCACCTCCCCGGCGAGCGTCCTGGGCAGCTGCGGGTGCGGGCCGATCTGCGGCACGGCGTCGATCAACGCTTGGCTGTACGGGTGCCGGGGCGAGCGCCACAGCTGACGGGTGGGCGCGGTCTCGACGATCCGGCCCAGGTACATCACCGCCGTGACGTCGGCGATCTCGTGCACCAGGGAGAGGTCGTGCGAGATGAACAGCATGCCCATGTCCAGGTCCCGGACCAGCCCGACGAGCAGGTTGACCACCTGCGCCTGGGACGAGGCGTCCAACGCGGTGACCGGCTCGTCCGCGATGATCATCCGGGGTTCCGGCGCGAGCGCCCGCGCGATCGCGAGCCGCTGCCGCTGGCCGCCGGAGAACTGGTGCGGGTACCGCTCCGCCGCCCCGGCCGGCATGCCGACCCGGTCCAGCAGGTCGGCGACCCGCGCCCGGCGCGCGGCGCCGCTCACCGTGTCGGACACCCCGTCGAGGAGCTGGGCGCCGATGGTGCGCCGGGGGTTCAGCGACGCGTACGGATTCTGGAAGACCATCTGGAGCCCGACCTGCGGCGTCGGCCGGCGCCGCCAGCCGAGCGGGGTGACCGGGCGGCCGGCGAACCGGATCGTCCCGGCGCTCGGCGCGGCCAGCCCGACCGCCACCCGGGCCAGCGACGACTTGCCGCAGCCGGACTCGCCGACCAGGCCGACGATCTGGCCGGGCGCCACCTCCAGGCTCACCCCGGCCACGGCCCGGACCGGCCCCCGGCCACGCGCCCTGTACTCCACCTCGACGTCGCTGATCTCGAGCAGGTTGCCCGATCCGACCGGCTCGCTCATGCCGCCACCTCCAGGTGCGGACGGACCACGCAGGCCACCGACCGGTCGGCGCCGGCGGGGGACAGCGGGGGAGGCGCGGTGCCGCAGGACGGCTCGGCGTACCCGCACCGGGGTTGGAACGGACATCCGGGCGGGGCCTGCCCCGGCGCCGGCGGCCCGCCCGGGATGGGACGCAGCGTGCCGACGGACTGGGTGCCGTGCGGGCGGGCGCCCAGCAGCGCGGCCGTGTACGGGTGGTGCGGCGCGGTGAGCAGCGCCCCGGTGGGCCCGGTCTCCACCACCCGCCCGGCGTAGAAGACGTACCCGCGGGTGGTGAGCGCGCTGAGCACCCCGAGGTCGTGGGTGATGAAGGCGACGGCCAGCCCGGTCTCGGCGCGCAGCTGGTCCAGCAGCGCCAGGATGCCGGCCTGCACCGTCACGTCGAGCGCGGTGGTCGGCTCGTCGGCGATCAGCAGCCGGGGACGGGCGGCGAGGGCGATCGCGATGGCCGCCCGCTGCCGCATGCCGCCGGAGAACTGGTGCGGGTACGCCCGCACCGCCCGCTGCGGGTCGGGGATGCGGACCTGGTCGAGCAGTTCCACCGCCCGCCGGTCGGCCGCCCGCCGGTCCAGCCCCAGGTGGACCTGCATGTGTTCGGTCAGTTGCCGGCCGACCGTGAGCATCGGGTGCAGCGCCGCGGTCGGGTCCTGGAAGACCATCGCGATCCCGGCGCCGCGCACCTTCTGCCAGCGCCTGGCGTCCAGGCCCAGCAGTTCGGTCCCGGCGAACCGGGCCGACCCGGTGACCTTGGCGCCGTTGGGCAGCAGCCCGAGCAGGGTCTGCGCGGTGAGGCTCTTGCCGCACCCGCTCTCCCCGGCGATGCCGACCATCTCGCCCTCGCCGACGGTGAACGACACGTCGTGCAGGATCGGCAGCGGCCCCGTGGGGCCGGGCAGGGTGACGGCCAGGGAGTCGACTTCGAGCAGGGGTGGCATTTCTCAACGTCCCTTCGCGTAGCGGGGGTCGATCCGGTCGCGCAGCGCGTCGCCGAGCACGTTGAAGGCCATCACCACGGTGAGGATGGCCAGACCGGGAAACACGCTGACCCACCACATGGAGAGGTCCTGCGACCCGAGCGCCACCATGGAGCCCCACTCGGCGGCCGGCGGGCGGGGGCCGAGGCCGAGGAAGGACAGCGCGGAGAGCAGCAGCACGGCGTTGCCGAGCTCCAGGGTGGCCAGCACGATCGCCGGCCCCACGCTGTTGGGCAGGACGTCGCGGCGCAGCGCGCGGATCGGCCCGATGCCGAGCAGCCGGGCGGCGCTGAGGTAGTCCTCGCCGCGCATGGTCAGCACGGCGCTGCGGATGACCCGGGCGTAGACCGGCCAGGAGACGATGACCAGCGCGAGGACGGCGTTGCGGGTGCTGGGCCCGAACGCGGCGGTCACCGCCATCGCCAGGATGATCTGCGGGAACGCGAAGACCAGGTCCGTCAGGCGCATCAGCGCCTCGTCGACGAACCGGCCCACGTAGCCGGCGACCAGGCCGAGCAGCCCGCCGATCAGCAGGGCGAGCGAGACGATGGCGAGCGCGAGGGGGATCGACAGGCGCGAGCCGTGGACCACCCGGCTGAACACGTCCCGGCCGAGCGAGTCGGTGCCGAACCAGTGCGTGCCGGACGGCGGCGCGTAGGCGTCGGGGCTCTGCGCCAACGGGTCGTACGGCGCGACGAGCGGGGCGAACAGCGCCACCAGCAGCCACCCGCCGAGGATGACCAGGGCCGCCACGGCGATCGGCTGCCGCCAGATCGGCCGCCCGGTCGAGCGACCGCGCAGCCGGCCCGGCCACCGGCGCCGGGCCAGCGCGCCGGTCGCCTTCGGGTCGGGCGCCACGGGATCGGGTGCGAGTGTGGTCATGACAGCCGGATCCTCGGGTCGATGAGTCCGTACAGCAGGTCGACGGTGAGGTTGACCAGCGTGTAGACCAACGCCACGAACAGACTGACGCCGAGGATCGCGGGTAGGTCCAGCGCCGTCGCGCTGCGGTACGCGTACTGGCCGAGGCCCGGCCAGCCGAAGATGTTCTCCACCAGCACCGTGCCGGAGAGCAGCGAGGCGAAGGCGAGCCCGGAGACCGTGATCACCGGGACCAGACCGGCCCGCAGCAGGTGCCGGCGGAACACCACCCGGGCGGGCAGGCCCTTGGCGTACGCGGCCCGGATGTAGTCCTGCTGGAGCACCTCCAGCATGGACGAGCGGACGAACCGGACCAGCATCGCCACGGTCAGGCTGGTCAGCACGAGCACCGGCAGGATCAGGTGCTGGGCGGCGTCCCAGGCGACGTCCCACTGACCGGCGAGGGCGGCGTCGACCGTGTACATGCCGGTCACCGTCGGCGGCGGGCTGAAGTCGGTCGAGAGCCGCCCGCCGCTGGGCGCCAGGCCGAGCTGGTAGAAGAAGACGTAGAGCACGACGAGCGACAGCCAGAACGGCGGGGTGGACAGGCCGAGCAGCGCGCCCACGCGGATCAGCTGGTCGGTGATCCGGCCGTTGCGTACGGCGGCGAGCATGCCGATCCCGGTGCCGATGAGCAGCGCCAGCACCATGGTGGGGATGGCCAGTTCCATGGTCGCCGGCACGTACTGCAACAGGTCGTCGGCCACGGTCCGGCCGGTCTGCTGGGAGATGCCGAGGTCGCCCTGGAACAGGTTGCCCAGGTACTGCAGGTACTGCACGTACAGCGGCTGGTCCAGGCCCCACTTCTCGCGGAACGCGGCCACGGTCGCGGGGTCGTTGAGCGCCTGGTCGGAGAGGTTGGCCGTGACCGGGTCGCCGGGCACCACGGTGACCAGGCCGAACGTCACGATCGTGACGCCCAGCAGCAGCCCGGCGGTGATGGCCACCCGCTTGAGCAGGAAGAACAGCAGCGCCCGGTGCGGCCGGGGCCGGGACACGGTCGTGGTGACCGTGCCCGGCCCGGCGTCGTCGACTGTCGTCGTCATGGAGTGGCTACCCCCGGCCCACCGCGGCGAGGTCGACCTGCCAACCGGCGGCGGTGTAGTCCGTGCCGGTCAGGTCGCTGCTCGCCACCACGGTGGAGGAGTTGCTGGCCAGGACGACGTACGGCGAGGCGGCGTTCATCGCCCGCTGCCACTCCTGCATGGCGTCGGCCCGGGCGGCCAGGTCGAGGGTCGCGGTGACCTTCTTGCCGGCGGCCACGACGGCCGGGTCGGCCCGCTCGACGGTCCAGCCCGAGCGCAGCGCGGTGGCCTGGCCGGGGGACATGTTGTTGATCAGCGAGTCGGCGACCGGGTAGTTCAGGCTCTGCGGGGTGAACCCGAGGGCCATCTTGCCCGTCCGCATCTCGTCGAGGAAGGTGGTCAGCGGCTGCGGGGTCAGCTCCAGCTTGATGCCGGCCTCGGCGGCGTCGCCCTGCACCTTCGTCGCGACCGTGCCCAGGTCGACCCCCTTGTAGGTGATGGCCGGGTAGTTGAACTTGACCGTCGGGTTGGTCAGCCCCGCCTCGGTGAGCAACGCCTTGGCCTTCGCCACGTCACGCTTCGACTGCTCGGCGGCGGGCAGCGCGCCCGGGAACGCGGGGGCCACCAGGCCGGCGCCGGGGGTGGCGCCCTTGCCGTACAGCGCGGCGAGGCCCTCGTAGTCCAGGGAGGAGCGCAGCGCCTGGTTGAACTTCGCGTTCGAGGTCACCGGAGAGACGGCCGGGTCGGCGTTGAGGAAGAGGAAGTAGACGGTGTCCTGCACGCCGGAGGTCTTCAGGCTGCCCGGCAGCCCCTCCAGCAGCTTGCCGGAGATGTCCAGCGCGATCTCGGAGCCGCCGGCCCGCTGCATGGTCAGCTTCTGGGTCTGCACGTCCATGTTGCGCAGCACGACGCGGCTGAACTCGGGCTTGGTGCCCCAGTAGTTGGGGTTGGCCTCCAGCACCACCTGCGCCGACGGGTCGTACGACTTCAGCACGTACGGGCCGCTGCCGACGGAGTTCGTGTCGAGGTACTGCTGCGCGGTGTCGCTCTTCGCGGCGTCGGCGGCGTCCGTCGCGCCGTGCTCCTTGGCGACCTTGGAGTTGACCACCCCGGTCGAGGGCATCGCGAGCACCACGGGGATGTTCGGGTCGGCGGTCGCCGAGGTGACCACCACGGTCCGCTCGTCGGTCTTGGCGAACGTCAGACCGCTGACCATGACGGCGGGACTGGCCTTGACGTTCTTCAGCCGGTTGAGGGAGAAGACCACGTCGTCGGCGGTCAGCGCGGTGCCGTCGGAGAACTTCACGCCCTCGCGCAGCTTGAAGGTGAAGGTCTTGGCGTCGGGCGAGGCCTCGTACGACTCGGCCAGCGCCGGGACGGGCTTGCTGACGTCCGAGCCCTCGAAGGTCAGCAGGGTGTCGTAGAGCGAGTGCACGGCGGTGAGGCCGGTCGCCTCGTAGATCCGGCCGGGGTCGAGGGTCTTGAGGACGAACGAGGTGTTGACGGTGAGGGTCTTGGCCGAACCGCCGTTACCGCTTCCTCCGCTGCCGCCCGCGCTGCACGCGGTGCTGGAGGCTATGGCCAGCGCCGCCAGAGCGATCGCTCCGACGCGGAGCCGGCGAGGGGACACCGACATGCTGTTCCTACCTTCGTAATGGGCCGGCCCGCGCGGGACGGGCTCTCTGGGGGCTGTCGGGCCCGGCGACGCCGGGACGCCGAGGTCGGGCCGCTGGTGCCAACCGTGGCGGCTTCGCGGTCTTCGCCGTGGTGCCGTCATGGGGTTGGATGTACCCGGACGGGAGTCCCGTCCGGTTCGTGCCTCGACGCGGCTTGTCTAGTAGCGCCAAACACGTTCACCATATGTTTGACCATGCTAGACAGCGGCGTATAGTCACGTCAAACATTTCTAGCCACCCTGTTTCGGAACGAGGAAAGACGCATGCTCGGTGACCAGCTCCGTGACCTGCGCCAGCAGCACTCCCTCACGCTGCGCCAGCTCGCGGCCGCGGCCGACGTCTCACCCGCCCTGCTCAGCCAGATCGAGAACGGCGCCACGGACCCCAGCCTGGCCACCCTGCGTAAGCTCGCCAAGGTCTTCGACACCTCCATCGCGGCGCTGTTCTCCGAGCCGGACGCCCCGCTGGTGCACATCAGCCGGCCCGGCTCGCGGTCCCGGCTCGCCGCTCCGCCCGGGCAGATCGCCTACGACCGGCTCACGCCGGGGCGGGGCGACCTGGAGGTGCTCGAAGCCGAGCTGGCGCCCGGCGACGCCAGCTCCACCGAGCCGTGGGCGCACCCCTCGACCGAGTGCGCGGTCGCCGTCACCGGTGAGGTCGTCGCCGAGATCGGTGGCGAGAAGTACGTGCTGAAGACCGGCGAGGCGATCACCTTCGACTCCCGGCTGCCCCACCTCTACCGCAACGCCAGCGACCAGCGGGCCCGGCTCATCATCGCAGTCACCCCGCCGACCCCCTGACCCATCCGGCACGTCACCCGGCCCGCGTCGCGCACGTGGGCGGTACGACGCCGCCCGTCGAAAGGACCCGCAGTGGACCGTGACAGCGTCGACTGGTTCGGCTACCTCCCGGCCGTCACCACCCCGTTCACCGCCACCGGCGAGCTGGACCTCGCCGCCTGGCGCGTACAACTGGACTGGCTCGCCGCCGAGCGGCTGCACGGGGTGATCGTCGGTGGGACCACGGGCGAGTGGTTCAGCCTGACCGAACAGGAGCGCGCCGCGCTGTTCCGGACGGCCGCCGAACGGGTCGGCGACCGGCTCACGGTGCTCGGCGGCTGCAACGCGTACACGCCGGCGGAGGCGATCCGGCACGCCGAGGCCGCGCGGGACGCCGGCCTGCACGGCATCCTGCTCACCCCGCCGCCGTACGTGGTGCCCACCCGTGCGGAGGTCGTGGCCTTCTACCGGGCCGTCTCCGAGGCGGTGGACCTGCCGCTCTGCGTCTACAACTGGCCCCGCGGCACCGGCGTCGACCTGGACGCCGACCTGCTGCTGGAGCTGAGCGCGCTGGACACCGTGGTGGCGGTCAAGAACTCCACCCCGGACTTCGGCGGCTTCGTCCGGAGCCTGGTGGCCCTGCGGCACCGCCTGCGCTACTTCGGCATCCCCACCAACGAGGTGGGCATCGAACTGATGACCACGATCGGCGGCGACGGGCTGATGGGCGCCGGCGCCGTGCTCGGCGCCGACCACCCCGACTTCTTCCGCGCCCTGCGCGCCGGGGACCTCGACCGGGCCCGGGTCCTCGGCGCCCGCGACCGGGTGATCATGGAGGACTGGTTCGGGCCCGACTACGGCGCCCGCTTCGGCAACGCCCAGGCGATCATGAAGTACGCGCTCACCCTGCGCGGCGTGCCGGCCGGTCACGTCCGCGCGCCGCTGCTCCCGCTGACCCCCGCCGAACAGGACCGCGTCCGGGCCACCATGATCCAGCTCGACCTGCTCCGATGACCGCGTACGACACCGCGGTCATCGGCGGCGGCCTGCTCGGCTGCGCGACCGCCTGGCACCTCGCCCGGGCCGGCAACCGGGTCCTGCTCGTGGAGAAGGACCAGGTCAACCGGCACGCCTCGGGGCAGAACGCGGGCAGCCTGCACTTCCAGCTGGAGTTCCGGATGGTCGAGCACGGCGACGACGCGGCCCGGGCGGCGGCCCGCGCGCTCCCGCTGCACCTGGACGCCGTGCGGGCCTGGGCGAGCATCGAGGACGAGCTCGGCGAGCGGTGCGGGGTGTCGCGCACCGGCGGGCTGATGCTCGCCGAGACCCCGGCGGAGATCGCCGTGCTGGACCGCAAGGCGGCCCTGGAACGCGAGTACGGCCTCGACGTCACCGTGCTCTCTGGCGCGGAGCTGCGCCGGTTCGCGCCGTACCTGGCGGACACCGTGCTCGCCGCCGGTCACGTGCCCGGCGAGGGCAAGGCCAACCCCCGGCTGGTCACCCCGGCGCTGGCCCGGGCCGCCGGCCGCCACGGCGCCGTGCTGCGCACCGGCTGCCGGGTCACCGGGCTGCACCGGCGCGGCCGGCACTGGGAACTGCGCACCGGGACCGGGCCGGGGGACACGGCCGGGGAGACCCACCTGGCCGACACGGTGGTGCTGGCCGGCGGGGTCTGGACCGCCGAGCTGGCCGCGATGGCCGACGTCCGGCTGCCGGTCTTCCCGGTCGGGCTGACGATGAGCGCCACCGCCCGCAGCCGGCCGTTCCTGCCGCACCTGATCCAGCACGTCGGCCGGCGGCTGTCGATGAAGCAGACCGAGGACGGCAACGTGCTCATCGGTGGCGGCTGGCCTGCCAAGCTGGTCAGCCGGGCCGGCCGGGTCGACCTGGAGACCAACCCGGAGCTGCGCTACGAGTCGCTGGTCGGCAACGCCGACGCCGCCCGGGTGGTCCCGGCCGTGTTCGACCTGCCGGTGATCCGGACGTGGACCGGCATGACCACGCTCACCCCGGACCACCTGCCGCTGCTCGGCGCGGTCCCGCGCCGACCGGGGCTCTACGTCGCCACCGGCGGCTCGGCCTTCACCCTCGGCCTCACCTACGCCCGGCTCCTCGCCGCCATGGTCGTGACCGGCGAGGCCGACCGGTCGATCGAGGACTACTCACCCTCCCGCTTCGGAGCGCTGAACTTTGTCTGAACACCGCCCGTCGGACCCTGCGCACGCGCCCCGGCGCACCGCGATGCGGCGACCCGCGCCGGTCACCATCGAGGTGGACGGCCGGCCGGTGCCCGCCCACCCGGGCGAGTCGCTGGCCACCGCGCTGCTCGCCGCCGGGGAGCGGGCCGTCGGCACCACGCGCGGCGGCGCCCGCCGCGGGCCCTACTGCAACATGGGGATCTGCTTCGAGTGCGTCGTCACGGTCGACGACGTGCCCTGCCAGCGTTCCTGCCTGATCCGGGTACGGGCCGACATGCGGGTCCGCACGGCGGTGCCGCGGTGAGCGCGCCCGACGTGGTGGTGGTCGGCGCCGGCCCGGCCGGCCTGGCCGCCGCCGCCACCCTCGGCCGGCACGGTGCCGCCGTCACCGTCGTCGACGAGCAGGAGCAGCCGGGCGGACAGATCTACCGCCGCCCGCCGGCCGGGTTCACCACGCCGGCCGCACCCTCCTCCGCCGGCCGGGCGCTGCTGGCCGAGGCCACCGCCGCGCCCGGCGTACGGTGGCTCGCCGACACCACGGTGTGGGGCGTCCTCGGCACCCGGGCCGGCCTCGACGGGTACGCGGGCGAGCAGCCCCCGCCGGGCCGCTACCGGGTCGCCACGCACGGCCCGGCCGGGGTCCGCCTGCTCGAACCCCGGGCGGTGCTGCTCACCGCCGGCGCGTACGACCTGCCGGTGCCGTTTCCCGGCTGGACCCTGCCGGGAGTGCTCACGGCGGGCGGTGTGCAGACGTTCGTCAAGGCGCAGGGCCTGCTGCCGGGCGGCCGGTTCGTGCTGGCCGGCGGCCACCCGCTGCTGCTGGTCGTGGCCGCCCAGCTGGTGCGGGCCGGCGCCCGGGTGGTCGAGGTCGCGCTGATCCAACGCCGCCGCGACCTGGTGCCCGGACCGGCCGGGCTGGCCGCCGTGGCGGGTGCGGGCGGCAAGATCGCCGAGGGCGTCGGCGCGCTGCGCGTCCTGCGCCGGGCGGGGGTGCCGGTCCGGTTCGCCACGGTGGTCCGCCGCGCCGAGGGTGACCCGGACCTGAGCACGGTGACCCTCGCCGAGGTCGGCCCCACGGGGCAGCCGGTGCCCGGCACCGACCGGGACGTGCCCTGCGACGTGCTGGCGCTGGGGTACGGCTTCGTCCCCTCCGTCGAGCTGGCCCGGCAGGCCGGCTGCGCGGTGAGCTGGGATTCCCCCGCGGGCGGTTGGGTGGTCCGGCACGACGAGTGGCTGCGTACCTCGGTGCCGGGCATCGCGGTGGCCGGCGAGCTGACGGGCGTCGCGGGCGCCGAGCAGGCGGCGGTCGAGGGCCGGCTGGCCGCCCTCGGCGTGCTGCGCGACCTGGGGCTGCTCGACGAGCGCCGGGCCGCCACGCTGGCCGGCCCGGTGCGCCGGGAACTGCGCCGCCGGCGACGGTTCGTCACCCAGGTGCTCGACCGGTTCGCGCCGGACCGCGCGGCCCTGGGCAGCCTGGTCACGGACGACACCGTGCTCTGCCGCTGCGAGGAGGTGCGGGCCGGCGACGTGCGCCGTGCGCTGGGCGCCAATCCGCATCTGGGCACCGCGAACGCGGTGAAGCTGGTGACCCGCGCCGGGATGGGCCTGTGCCAGGGCCGGTCCTGCCAGCCGGGCCTCTGCCAGCTCATCTCCACGCTGACGGGCCGGGGGCCGGAGGAGGTCGGCGCGTTCACCGCGCAGGCGCCGGTCAAGCCCGTCCCGCTGCGCGCGCTCGCGCTCGGCGACGGCCGGCCCGGCGCGGACTGACCGAGCCACACGGGGGTGGATCGGCCCAGTCGAGCGGGCGCGGATCGGCCCTGCCCTCGGGCCGATCGGGCGGTCAGGCCCCGCGGGGACGCCTGCCGCGACCCCGAAGGGCGGGAGCATCGCCATGACGACCGCCGACCTGTGGCTCGACCCGCGCTGCCCGTGGGCCTGGAACGCCTCCCGCTGGCTGCTGGAGGTGGAACGGGTCCGCCCGGCGGCGGTGCGCTTCCACGTGATGAGCTCGGTCAGAGCCAGCCGGAGCGGCGGAAGAGGCGGTGCAGGGTGAGGGCGGTCAGCGCCATCAGGCCGAGCGCGGCGGGGTAGCCGTAGCGCCAGCCCAGCTCCGGCATGTTGGCGAAGTTCATGCCGTAGATCCCGGCGATGCCGGTCTGGGTCGCGGCGATGGCGGCCCACGCGGCGATCTTGCGCATGTCGTTGTTCTGGTCCACCGCGAGCTGCGCCAGCCGGGACTGCAGGATCGAGTTCAGCAGGTCGTCGTACGCGGCGACCCGGTCCACCGCCCGGGTCAGCCGGGCGTCCACGTCGACGAACCACCGGTGCAGCTCACGCGGCGGGTTGTCGGGCCGCTGGTCGAGCAGCGAACGCAGCGGCAGCTGCAGGGGCTGAACCGCCCGCTTGAACTCGACCACCTCCCGCTTGAGCTGGTAGATGTGCTGGATGTCGGCCGAGCGGTCGCGGGCGAACACGGCCTCCTCGATGCGTTCCAGGTCCCGCTCGACGTGCCCGGCGACCTCCAGGTAGAGGTCCACCATCCGGGAGCAGACCGCGTACGCCACCGCCCACGGGCCCTGTGCGAGCACCGCCTGGCGCTGCTCGACGTCGGCGCGGACCGAGGTGAGCGCGCCCGCGGCGCCGTGCCGCACGGTGATGGCGAAACGGTCGCCGAGCAGCACCATCACGTCACCGGTGTCGATCACCTCGGAGGTGTCGGTCAGCTCGGCGTGCTCCACGTATCCGGCGGTGCGTAGCACCAGCAGGGTCACGTCGCCGTCGCGCCGCACCGCGGGCCGGTGGCCGTCGGCGAGCGCCTGCTCGACGGTCAGGTCGTCGAGCCCGAAGGTGCGGCCGACCGCCGCCATCACCGCCGGGCCCGGCTCGTGCAGACCCAGCCAGACGAAGGCGTTGCGGCCACGACGGCTGCGGGCGTACGCGTCGGCGTAGTGCGGGCGGCCCGGCTCGCGCCGCCCGTCGACGTAGACGGCACAGTCGACCACGGCGTCCGGATTGGACCGTCGGGGCTCCGGCCCGCGTTGCCCCGGCACCGGTCGGCCGAGCAGCCGGTCGAACATGGCCGACAGATCCACCCGTTCTCTCACCCGCCGAGCCACCCGTCCCCCTCCGCCTCGCCGGCATCCGCGCGGACACCGTACTCGGCTCCGGCGGATCCGGGGCTCACGGCACCCGGGTGGCGAAGACGACGACGTTGTCGACGTAGTTGCCGCTGTCGCGGTCGAACCGGCCGCCGCAGGTGATCAGGCGCAGGCCGGTCCCGTCGCTGGGCCCGTAGACCAGGTCGGTGGGGAAGCGGTCCTTGGGGTACGACCCGACGCCGTCGACGGCGAACGTGGCGACGCTGGCGTCGGCCCGGATGACCCGTACGGTGTCGCCGGTCCGCAGCCGGCCGAGGTCGAAGAAGACGGCGGGGCCGGCGGCGGAGTCGACATGCCCGACGATCACGGCGTTGCCGGTCTCGCCGGGGGTGACGCCGTGCCGGTACCAGCCGGCCACGGTGGGCTGGTCCAGCGGCGGCACCTCCAGGCGCCCCTCGGCGTCGGCGCCCACCGGGACGACCCGCGCCCGCACGTCGATGGCCGGGATCCGCACGTCGACCGGCTCGGCCCGGTGCAGCGGCGGCACCGACGGCGCGGAGCGGGCCGGCGCGGGGGCGTCGGCGGCCTCCGGCCGGGGCGGGCGGGGCGGGGTCGTCGCCACCCCGGCGGCCACCAGGCCGAGCCCGGTCGTGCCGAGCAGGACGACGACCGTCACCGCCCAGCCGGGCCTGCGCCAGGACACGATCCCACCTCCGTACGCGTTCGCCCGGGTGCCCGCTCCGGTGGTCACCGGTGCGGGCACCCGTTCCAGGGATGGATTGGCTTTCGGGAGTGGACGGCGCGGGGCCGTCGGTCAGAGCGTGGCCGCCGCCATGTGGCGCCTGCGGCGGGCCAGGATCAGGGCGCCGCCCGCGGCGGAGCCGAGCAGGGCGCCGCCGGCCGCCAGTGCCCCGGTCCCGTCGGCGTCGCCACGGCCGCCGGCCTGGGCGCCGCCGATCGGGGTGACGGTGAACGTGGCGCTGCCGGCCGCGCTGCCGTCGCCGCAGGTCGCGGTCACCGTGTAGGTGCCCAGGGTGAAGCCGGCGGTGAAGAGTTCGGCGCTCAGCCCGCCGCCGGCCGCCGCGGTGGTGGACCGGACGTTCTGGTCGCGGTCGGGCCCGGTGACGCGGAAGATCGCGTCGCCGGACTTCGGGTTGCAGGTCGTCGCGGTGAGCACGACCGTCCCGCCGACCGGCGTGGTCGCCGGTGACACGACGGTGTCGGCCAGCGCCGCGCCGGGGAGCAGGAGCGTGCCGAGACCCACGCCGAGCGCCGTCGATACGAGAACTGTCTTTGCCTTCATACGCGTCTTCCCTCACTTTTCGTCCGCTGACTGCGTGGGACGTCGTTCGGGTGGCCAACTCCGTGACTAGCACCGGTGTGACCAACCCTAGGAGGGTTGGGCCCTCGATCCGGTGAAAATGAGAAATCTTCGTTGCCGTCACGAGTCCACCCCCGAGGCGGAGGGAGCAGCGGAAATGCCGGCACGACCCGCCCGCGAGGGTTGGCCGTGCCGATGTCGCCGGGGGTCGTGCTGTCGGAGCTGGGCCGTCTCGGCCGGTCTCGGGAACGATGCCCCGCGGCGGGCCGTACGCGTCCGGCCCGCCGCCCTGGCCCTGTCGCGGCCCGTCTGCTGGGATCAGCCCTGTGCGGTCGCGCTCTCCGGGCGCGGCTCGGGCAGCGGCTCCCCGGTCTCCAGCAGCGACTTGAGGCTGGCCAGCAGCTCCGGCCAGCCGCCGCTGCCGTCGAGCTGGCCGCTGACCGCCCGGTACATCTCGCTGCCCGGGGAGAAGTCCTCGTGGGTGACGGTCAACCGGACGAACGCGCCGTACGGGGCGATGTCGAAGGTGACCCGGGACCTCCGTTCGCCGAGCCGGGCCGCCAGCTCCTCGTCGGACCAGCCGAAGTGGGCGGCGTGCTCCGAGGGCTACCGGCAGGTCCCGCCCGAGTGGAGTACTCCCTGACCCACTTCGGCCGGTCCCTCAACGAGGCGCTGCTGCCGCTGGGCGACTGGGGCGAGCGGAACATGGCGGCCATCGAGGCCATCGCCCGCGACTGACGAGCGGCGCGCCGCCAGCGTGCTCCGGCGCCCGCCCCGGCACGTCCGCCCTCAGGTGCGTCCGTTCTCAGGCGCGCCCGTCGGGATCGGTCACCCAGCCCGCGAGCAGCACCAGCCCCGAGGGCCGGTGCACGGCGAGGAAGCCGAAGGGGCGGTCGACGTCGAGGCGTACCCGCCGCTTCCGCGCGGTGACCCGCGGCCGCGCCGAGCCCGCCCGCGTGGAGACGGCGGTCACCGCGGCCGCGCGGAAACCCGTCGCGCCGAACGTCGCCGTCGCGCTCTGCCGCGCCTGCGAGACCGACAGCAGCCGGGCGATGCCGGGAAAGTGGTCGCCCTCGCCGACGGCGGTGGCGAGGCCGAACAGCGCGGCCCGCGCCAGCAGGTCGTGGTCGGCGCAGGCGGTGAAGCCCACCGTGGCGACGAGCAGTTCGGGCCGGTCGTCGGCCGCGTCCACGACCTGCTCGTCGACGCCGGGGCCGGCGGCGACCGGCAGCGCGGTCGGGGTGTCGAGCGCGCCGATCGCGGCCGGCAGCACCTCGGCCGCCCCGCGCTCCGGCGCGCCCAGGGCGAGCACCACGTCGACGTCCTCGGCGCCGCGTACGGTCAGCAGGCTCAGCGGCCCGGCGGCGGTGTCGGCGGCCCGCAGCGCGTCGAGGTCGTGGCTGAGCCGGCTCAGCCCGG